>JAFZSM010000134.1 GCA_017619385.1 Bacillota bacterium | reverse complement strand
GCTAGAGAGATGAAGGAGCAGCTTAAAAAGGCCGCCTCTATCCTGGGACTGAGGATAAAGCCGGGCAGTTTCGAAGAGCAGCATGCAGGAAGGACTCAGCAAGGGATCCTCACGGGGCTGAAAGCGGAGACCGAAGACGGCGTGCTGACGGTCTCGTCGGTCGGAGACATTTCTTATCGCCCGTCAGTCGGAATAATCGAGCTGCCGGATGAAGTGCTCGGCGATGCGTCCTCGAAGGAATGGTCCGAAGACACGGTAAGATATATACTGAGTCTGTACGAAAAGCTGCCCGAAGCTCTGGGTCTTCGAAATCCCACAGTGGTCGTAGACGGACACTATATCTTTACCGGTGAGTATTGGCAGACCAGGATCTTCGTATATGAGTCATCCGATGATCCGGTAGAGAATATCCTCAGCTATACCTATCCGAAATTGGGGCTCGTCAAGTACTATGACGGTTCCTTCGGCGGTTTCGGCTTCAGTCTTGCAGAGAAAGAGAATATAGTACCTGGGAAAAAACTGGGTGAATATCCCATAGTGAGCGCTTCGGATGCGAAGGACAGGCTCCTTTCCGGATTCTATGCATCCAGCTGCCCGGACAGTATAAAGGGGGAAGAATACATTGCGAAGACCGAGTTGGTATACCGCCACAGCATTCACGATCAGTACGTGATGCCGTATTACCGCTTCTGGGTCATGCTGGACTATTACGCGAACGAGAACGCGGAGAAAAACGGTCTTAAAACCTACGCGGCGTATTATGTGCCCGCCCTGCCGGACGAATATATAGCGGACCTGACCGCATGGAACGGCCTGTTCAACTGACAGACAAAAGATCTGACATATGAATGCGCAGGAAAAAAGGCTTTACGAGGAAAGACACGAATTTTTAGAGCTGTTCCTGGATCAGTATAAGAAAGAGTGCTTCGGAGGAGAGGATACGGGAAGCATCGGTGATAGGCTATGAACACAGAGATAGATATAAGCAGCGTAATACTTCATACAGAGCGACTGATATTAAGACCCTGGAGAGAAAGCGACCTCGAGGACTTCTTTGAGTACGCTTCGGTAGACGGAGTAGGCCAGATGGCAGGCTGGAGCCCCCACAAAGACATGGAAGAATCAAGATCTATCCTTACAAGGTTCATAGAGCATAAGAGGGCCTTCGCCCTGGAGTACAACGGCAAAGCTATAGGTTCCTTGGGAATAGAAGAATACAGCGAAGAGCGGTTTCCCGAATTTGCGGATAAACAGGTCAGGGAAATAGGATATGTGCTTTCCAAGGACTACTGGGGACAGGGCCTGATGCCTGAAGCTGTGAAAGAGGTCATCAGATATCTTTTTGAGGAGGTGAACCTTGACATCGTGCTTTGTGCACATTTCCTGTCCAACACAAGATCTGAAAGAGTTCAGGAAAAGTGCGGCTTCAGGCACTACTCTTACGGGACCTACGAGACTAAATTCGGTACCGTGGAAGACGACGAGACCAACATCCTCACAAGGGATGAGTGGGAAACGAAGAAGGACTGAGTATGTACTATCACGCATCACAGACATCAGGGATAGAGACCCTTGAACCCAGGGTGTCGAATCACGGCGTAGCCCTTGTCTATTTCTCAAAAAAACGTGAAAACGTTCTCGTATATCTCAGCAATTCCATAGAGAAGTATTGCAAGGAGACGGGTTTTGCATTTGAAGGACCTTGCCGGAAATGGGGTCCCTACGGTTTCGATAAGGACGGACTTCAGAGGATAGAGGAATATTACCCGGGGGCCTTGGAGAGTACCTACAGGGGAGTGTCCGGGTATATCTACAGCGCAGAATGTATAGACGAGTATGAGTTCGATCTCAGGATACCTGATGCAGACGTCAGCAATGTGCCCGTCAGAGTTTCCGGAGCTGAATTCGTAGAGGATGCCTATGAAGCCATACTTAAGGCAGAAAAAGAAGGACTGATACGAATACTGCGTTTTGAAGAACTGTCCGGCGACAAGCTGGAATGGATCGACAGAGTCATCAAGGAAGAGTATCTGAGTTCTTCGGATCATCCGGAATACAGACACTTCCTGAAAGGGAATTTTCCGGAGATATTGGAATGTATATAGCTATGGAAACCGGCGATTTTTTCAAAAAAGAGAATATATCATACGTGTTCAGCACGGAGGAAGGCTTAGGCAGGTTCATAGCTGAGACCGGAGATATGTACTCCGAGCCTATAAAGACAGACGTTTTCGGACGCGATTGGGCGTGGGGCTTTCCTTCCGGAAGATACGTGATAACTGTTTATCAGAGGTATTCGGTATTTGAGGATGGGAAACGGATATTCATGAACGCAAATTATGAAGACACTGTAGGAAAGTATTCCAGGTATGGTTGCCCGGTCTTTGCTGTGGTCTGTGACACAGAAAAGGCGTATACTGTCCCTACATGGAAACGTCCGCTCATATCCCATTTCATACGAAGTGAAAAGGACGCTTTGCAGGTGCGTACCTTCAGCCTTGAGGATGCGGAAGAAACGGCCCGCAGCTATTCCGAGGGAGGCCGCAGGGCTGCCGTATTGGAATGGTACGAAGATCACGATATGTATTGAAATATATGAAAGGAGACAGTTATGTTAGTTGAAGCGTTGACATGTGCCGGAGTAGGCATTGTGCTGGCAGTTCTGGGTGTAATCACCTGGAAGAAACAAGAAGTGAAATTTCTTCACAGTTATCATCACAGTAACGTAAAAAAAGAAGATATCCCTGAATATACGAAGCTTATGGGTATAGGGCAGATCGTCATAGGAGCCGGCCTTTGCATCACCGGCGCGTTGACGATGTTCAGCACGAGCAAACTGGTATGGGCGCCTTTTATAGCTGCTCTGATCATAGGCATGGCAGTAATGAGCGTGGGTCAGAAGAAATACAACGGGTCCTGGTTCAGCCTGAAATAGATCAAAAGACTGTGAAAGCCGAAGCGTTGAAGCTTCGGCTTTTTGTTATTTTTTCATAAGATCTTTGAGAGTTTTTCCTTCAAAGAAATTCCGTATCATCTTATCATATTCTATCCACATGGGAAGAGTTTCGCACTCGTTTTTTCTCGGGCAGTCGTTCTGCGCGGCTGCAAGGCATACAACAGGTGACAGGGAGCCTTCCATGATTTCAAGCACTTCATATATGGTGTAGTCCTCAGGTTCTCTTCTCAGCTTGTATCCGCCGCCTTTTCCGCTGGCACCTTCTATCAGGCCGCCTGCGACCATTTCTTTAGCAATGATCTCAAGGTATTTTTTCGAGATGCCCTGTCTTTCGGATACGTCTTTGAGCGGTATATAGTTTTCATTTTCGTTCTCCGCCAGGTCGAGCAGTACTCTTATGGCGTAGCGTCCCTTTGTAGATATCATTTTTCAGTCCTCTTTTCACGCCAATTATACTATAGGCAAATAGGTAAATCAAGCATAAACCTATTGACACAGTAGGTGAATAGAATTAAAATATGAAAGACAGTGAAGAAAGGAGCAAATATAAATGATATATGCTGATAACGCCGCCACCACAAAGATGAGCGATGCGGCGATTAAGACCATGGTAAGCGTAATGAACGATACTTACGGCAATCCCTCGAGCCTTTACAGCACGGGACAGAGAGCAAAAGAGGTGCTCGAGCAGGCGAGGGTGGACGTGGCGTCGGTGATCAACGCGCAGCCAAGAGAAATATACTTTACTTCGGGAGGCAGCGAAGCGGACAACCAGGCCATACTGACTGCGGCAGCGATCGGTAAAAAGTCCGGAAAGATGCACATCATATCTACAGCCTTCGAGCATCATGCGGTGCTCCATACCCTGAACAAACTGGAGAAGGAAGGATATGAGATAACTTTACTGGACGTACATGAGGACGGATTGGTAGTGCCGGAGGAACTGGAAGAAGCCATAAGACCGGACACCTGCCTTGTCACGGTGATGTACGCCAATAATGAGATAGGTACCGTGCAGCCAATAAGACGAATAGGGGAGATCTGTAGGAAGCACGGCGTCCTTTTCCACACGGATGCCGTGCAGGCCATAGGTCATATCCCGGTGGATGTGGAGAAGGATAATATAGACATGCTTTCCTCATCTGCCCATAAATACCACGGACCCAAGGGCGTAGGATTCCTCTACGTGAAAAAGGGGATAAGAGTGACCAACCTCATCGAGGGTGGCGCCCAGGAACGAGGCAAGCGCGCAGGGACGGAAAACGTACCCGGGATAGCGGCAATGGCAGAAGCTCTCAAAGAGATAAACTCGAAGATGGAGGCAAATGCCGAATATCTGACTGCAAAAAGAGACAGGCTCATAGAAGGTCTTAAGGAAATACCACATTCAGCCCTCAACGGAGATGCGAAGAAAAGGCTTCCGAGCAACGTGAACTTCTGCTTCGAGGGCATAGAGGGAGAATCTCTCCTTTTGCTTCTCGATGACAAGGGCATAGAAGCATCCTCAGGCAGCGCCTGTACATCGGGGTCTCTCGATCCCAGCCACGTACTTCTGGCTATAGGCAGGGTACACGATGTGGCGCACGGGTCATTAAGGCTCAGCATAGGAGAAAACATAACAGACGATGAGGTCGAATACATCATAAGTTCTGTCAAGGAAGTAGTCGAATACTTAAGGAGCTTCTCTCCCGTGTGGAGAGATCTTCAGGAAGGAAAAAGAGAGTACATTCTTTAAGAGATGAATATACAGGAAAGAAGGGTAAACAGATGGCACTGTACAGTGATAAAGTAATGGATCATTTCCGTAATCCGAGAAATGTAGGAGTCATAGAGGACGCCAACGGCATAGGCGAAGTTGGAAACGCCATGTGCGGCGATATAATGAAGATGTATCTTAAGATAGAAAATGGTATAGTAGAAGACGTAAAGTTCGAGACCTTTGGATGCGGGAGCGCCATCGCTTCCAGTTCCATGGCTACTGAGCTCATAAAAGGCAAACCACTGGAAGAGGTAAGAGAACTTACGAACAAAGCCGTGGCGGAAGCTCTTGACGGGCTTCCCGATTACAAGATGCATTGCTCTGTGCTCGCCGAAGAGGCTATACAGGCTGCACTTGAAGATTACGAAAGAAAGATGGGGATCATTACTGACGAGCCCCGGAAAGAAGAAGAAAGAATAGAGGTATAACGATGTCAAAGATATATAAAGGAGCGATAGAACTGATAGGAAACACACCCCTTGTTGAAGTGACGAACATAGAAAAGGAACTGGGGCTTAAGGCAACGGTCCTTGTAAAGCTGGAATATTTCAATCCCGCAGGAAGCGTAAAAGACCGTATCGCGAAGGCTATGATAGAAGACGCAGAGGCCAAGGGTCTTCTAAATAAAAATTCCGTCATTATAGAGCCGACCAGCGGCAATACGGGCATAGGCCTTGCTTCCATCGCCGCGGCCAAAGGCTACAGGATGATACTCACCATGCCGGAGACCATGAGCGTGGAAAGAAGGAACATCCTCAAAGCCTACGGTGCGGAGATAGTGCTGACGGAAGGCGCCAAAGGTATGAGCGGAGCCATAGCAAAGGCCGATGAGCTTGCAAAGGAGATCCCCAATGCGTTCATCCCGGGCCAGTTCGACAATCCCGCCAACCCGGCCATTCATAAGGCTACCACGGGTCCTGAGATCTGGAGAGATACAGACGGCAAGGTAGATATATTCATCGCAGGAGTAGGAACGGGCGGTACTCTCACCGGTGTGGGAGAGTATCTCAAGGAACAGAATCCCGATATCAGGATCGTGGCTTTGGAGCCCGCCGATTCTCCGGTCCTTTCCGAGGGAAGATCCGGATCCCACAAGATCCAGGGCATAGGAGCAGGCTTCGTTCCCAAGGTCCTCAACACGAAGGTGTACGATGAGATATTCAAAGCGGAGGCGGAAGATGCATTTGCTGCGGCAAAGCTTCTCGCAAAGAAAGAAGGTATCTCCGTAGGTATTTCGTCGGGAGCTGCGCTTCACGGCGCTATAGAGCTTGCGAAGAGACCGGAGAATGAGGGCAAAGTGATAGTAGCCCTCCTTCCGGACAGCGGAGACAGGTACTACTCGACACCTCTGTTCACCGAATGATGATATCGATAACAAAGCCCCATGCCATACATACGGCATGGGGTTTCTTGTTTTTGGAAGAAAAGTGCAAAAATATGGTATAATCGGAAAACAGGGATCCTTCCTGATCCCGAATTCTTGAAATCGAAAGATAAGATCAAATGACAGGACTGGGAACTATAATCAATACTGCCAGCGTGCTGGCAGGAGGAGCAGTGGGGCATTTCGCCGGCAAACTGTTCAAAGAAGATCAGCAGGAATCTCTCACAAAGACCTGCGGTGTCAGCGTGCTTTTCATAGCCGTAGCAGGTGCAATGCAGGGCATGCTCAAGGTAGAGAACGGCATGCTTACTGCGGGCAAATCCATGCTGGTGGTCCTCTGCCTTTTGACAGGGACCCTTTTCGGGGAGATCATAGGCATAGAAAAGGGTTTTGAGCGCTTCGGTGAATGGCTTAAAAGGAAGAGCGGCAACAGCGGAGACGTGCAGTTCGTCGATGCTTTCGTCTCTGCATCATTTACGATCTGCATAGGCGCCATGACCATAGTAGGTGCCATACAGGACGGTATACTGGGTGATTACACCACGTTGGCGGTAAAGTCCGTACTGGACTTTATAATAGTCGTGGTGATGACATCTTCTATGGGCAAAGGTGCGGTGTTTTCAGCGATACCTGTATTCGTCATAGAAGGAGGCGTAACGCTTCTTGCCAAGGTCATAGCCCCTGTCATGACTGAACTTGCCATATCCTATCTTTCTCTCATAGGATCGATACTCATATTCTGCGTAGGTATAAACCTGGTATGGGGAAAGAAGATAAAGGTCGCGAATATGCTGCCGGCAGTCATCTTTGCCGTCATAGCGTCGTATCTTCCCTGGAGTTTTTGATAATATAGCTGTAATACAAGTCACCGGCAGAGCCTTTTGGCTCTGCTTTTTGCATATATTCTTTTATATTCACCGAATTTGGTATATTATTAACGTATAAGTATTTGGTTATTCTCATAGGGACAGGAGGTAAGCAAAAATGAAAAAGAAGAGTATGATTGCGTTACTTCTGGTCTTTGCCATGGTACTGTGCCTTGCAGCATGCGGCAAAGAGGAACAGAAGGCCGATACGGTGACCGTAAGCTTCGATACAGACGGCGGTGACGCCATTGAGGCACAGGTCATCAACAAAGGAGGTGCAGCCGTAAAACCTGCCACACCGAAAAAAGCAGGCTACATATTCGATAAGTGGACGCTGGGCGGCAATGAGTATGAATTCGGCAGTGCTGTGAATGAGAACATAACACTAAAGGCCACCTGGATCGATCCCAACAGCGGCAGCAGCGGCGGAGGCTCCGGCAGCGGAGGTTCCGGCGGCAGCGAAGGCTCAGGCGGCAGCGGCGGCAGTTCATCTTCCGATGTGAAAGTGGATGAACTCTACTGGGTGAACAACTGGTACTGGGTACAGGAAAAATGTGAAGGAGACCCTGAATACGTTGTAAAACCGGAATCCTTAAGGGATAAAGTCACGTTCACGTCTTCCGACACGACCATAGCCACGGTCAATTCCAATGGTATAGTTTACGGTGTAAAACCGGGTAACGTTACTATCACCATGAAGTGCGGAGACAAGACGGCGGATCTTCCGCTGGAGGTAAGAGCAGAGCCAAAGCCCGGTATTAGCCTCGATACCGATCATCTGGTGCTCCAGTATCATAACAACGAAGTTTCCAACGACCTTCATGCCTTTACGGTGAGCTTTAACGGCGGAGCAAATCCTTCTTCTGCAGTGACCTGGACTTCCAGCAATCCTGCAGTTGCAGATGTCACTCCCTCCGGTGTAGTAGGTGCGTCAGATCTTGGGTATACAATGATCACGGCAACGACTGCAGAAGGATATACAGCCACCTGTGATGTATACGTCACTGGGAGCGCACTGAGGGTCTACTATAACCACGCTCCGCTCCAGTACGGTGAGTCGTTCAGTTTATCAGGAACATACGAATTGTCTTTGGTGGAAGATCACTATTATGATAACGGTTTTTCAAAGTCTGTATATGTGACGAATCAGTGCACGATGATGGCGGCGGCAGGCATAGGCTTTGATCCGCAGAGCGAATACTACGCAAACTTCTATTTTGATCCGTCATATATCCACACCGGACAATACTACTCGATACAGTTCAGAGATCCCTACAGCAACGTATCTTCTAATTATTACGAGATATATATTTATTAAAATAACGGACAGAGGGCAGCGCTTTAAAGCTCTGCCCCTTTTTTTATGTTTTGGCTGCTGTCATATTTTTTCCGCATAATGTATAATACAAGGAAGAATACGGTATTAATTTCAGTGTATATATAGAAGATTTCAGCGGTGCCCGCTGCAGGGTGCATGCGGGAGGTAATCAATGAACAAAAAAGCAAGAAAAACACTTTGTCTGCTGCTGGCTTTGGTCATGCTTTGCACATTTGCAGCCGGTTGCAGCAAAAAATCGGAGGAGCCTGAACAGGACACCGAAGTAGCGTACACCATAGATAACATAAGAGAATATGTTATAGGGGTGGACGAACCGGTGGAACTCAATGACGGTACCATGCAGCCCCTCATCAATTTCGACAACGCAGCTACCACACCGGCTCTCAAACCGGTCATGGATGCAGTGGATGAAGAGATGAGGATGTACGGTTCCATAGGAAGAGGCTTCTCGCAGAAGTCCAACCATTCCACGGATCTTTATCTTGAGACCAGAGAGACGGTCCTGAATTTCGTGGGAGCAGACCCCAACGACTACACCTGCTTCTATGTGAACAACACAACGGACGGCTTAAATAAGCTGGCTTCCGCCCTCATAGAGAGCGAAGACGATCTGGTGCTTTGCACCAGGATAGAGCATCACGCCAACGATCTTTCATGGCGTGAACGCTGCCAGGTCATATATGCCGAAGTGGATGAGCAGGGACGCATCATCTATGAAGACATAGAAAGACTGCTCACTGAATACGAAGGCAGGGTAAAATACGTGTGTGTGACTGCGGCATCCAACGTCACAGGCTATGTCACAGACGTTCACAGAGTTGCCAAGATGGCTCACGCCCACGGTGCGAGGATGGTTGTCGACGGAGCCCAGATAGTGGCCCACAGACAGTTCTCCATGAAGGGAGATACTCCCGAAGAAGACATCGATTTCTTCGTATTCTCCGCTCACAAGATGTACTCCCCCTACGGGAGCGGCGCAGTCATAGGTCCTTGGGAAGTCCTCGTGAAGCACATGCCTGAGTTCTACGGCGGAGGCATAGTAAAACTCGTTACGGACTACGATGTAAAATACAAGAGCGCTCCGGACGTATACGAGGCCGGTTCTCCCAACTATCCCGGCATAGTCGGTATGGCAAAAGCCATGGAGGTACTCCAGGAAGTCGGTTTCGACGCCATATCTGAGCATGAGAAGATCCTCAACCGCAGGCTCATAGACGGACTCAGACAAATAGACGGCATCATACTCTACGGAGACTGCGATAATATCGACGACAGAGTAGGCGTGGTCACTTTCAACTTCGAGGATATCAACTCCTACATCTTGGCGGCCAGACTCACCGATACCGGCGGAGTTGCGACCAGAAGAGGAGCATTCTGCGCTCATCCTTATGTATGGCGTATGATGGGTATCTCCGATGAACAGGCGGCGACTTATGAGAACTGTATCGACATGAATACGCCTGGCATGATACGCGTCAGCTTCGGTATCTACAACACGGAAGAAGAAGTGGATCGCTTCCTTGAGATCCTCAACAATGTAGTGAATGCCATGAGAAGCACGGAGAATTTCAACCTGGGTGCAGAACCTGAGTTTTAATAAATAATAAAGAAAAAGGATAATTAGTTAGTATGAATGCAGTTATAACCGTAGTAGGCCACGACAAGGTGGGTATCATAGCAAAGGTCAGCACTCTTCTGTATGAGAGCAACATAAACATTCTGGACCTGTCCCAGACCATCATGCAGGGGAATTTCACCATGGTCATGCTGGTGGACGTGAGCGGCGCAAACAAGAGCTTTAAGGAGATCTCCGAAGCCCTCGTAGAACTTGGAAAAGAAATAGAGCTAACCATCAGGATACAGCGCGAAGAGATCTTCGACGCAATGCACACCATCTGAAGAGGCCGGCCATGATAGATCAGAAAGACATATTTGCTACTATCGATATGATAGAGCAGCAGCATCTTGATATACGTACGGTCACCATGGGCGTATCCCTTCTCGATTGCTGTGATGAAGATACGGACAAAGCCTGCGGCAGGATCTATGACAAGATCTGCAGCTATGCGGGGAATCTGGTACGCACCTGCGAGGATATAGAGTCGGAGTTCGGTATACCCATCGTAAACAAAAGGATATCCGTGACGCCCATCGCTTTGGTGGCAGGGCCCTCAAAGACAGAGGATTACGTGCCCTTTGCCAAGGCTCTTGACAGAGCAGCCGCAGAATGCGGAGTGGACTTTATCGGCGGCTATTCGGCTCTCGTCCAGAAAGGCATGACCAAGGCAGATGAAAAACTCATAAGGTCCATACCTGAAGCTTTGTCGGAAACAGCTATAGTCTGTTCCTCCATAAATGTGGGCTCCACTAAAGCCGGCATCAATATGGATGCCGTAGCCCTCATGGGACGCATCATCAAGGAAACCGCCGCAAAGACTGCAGACGGATTCGGCTGCGCAAAGCTTGTGGTCTTCTGCAATGCCGTGGAGGACAACCCCTTCATGGCAGGAGCATTCCACGGTCCGGGAGAAGCCGAAAGAGTCATAAACGTCGGTGTCTCAGGGCCCGGAGTCGTCTATCACTCTCTTCAGTCCGTAAAAGGCGAGAGTTTCGACGTGGTAGCCGAGACCATAAAGAAAACTGCATTCAGGATCACCAGAATGGGTCAGCTCGTGGCTCTTGAAGCAAGCAAGAGGCTCGACACGCCCTTCGGCATAGTGGATCTTTCGCTGGCGCCTACCCCCGCAAAGGGTGATTCCGTTGCCAGAATATTGGAGGAGATGGGCCTTGAGGTCTGCGGTACCCACGGCACCACGGCTGCTCTTGCTCTTCTCAACGACGCAGTCAAGAAGGGCGGAGTCATGGCGTCATCTTCAGTCGGAGGCCTTTCGGGAGCCTTCATCCCGGTGTCTGAGGACGAAGGAATGATAGCTGCTGCAAGAAGCGGAGTTTTGGATATAGACAAGCTCGAGGCAATGACCTGCGTGTGCTCCGTAGGACTTGATATGATCGCAGTGCCCGGTGATACAAAAGCAGAGACCATTTCGGCCATCATAGCGGACGAAGCAGCCATAGGCATGGTTAACAGCAAGACTACAGCTGTCAGGATAATCCCGGTCCCGGGCAAAGGAGTGGGCGAGACCATAGAACTTGGAGGCCTTCTCGGCAGCGCACCCATAATGCCCGTTCACGGCGAAAGCTCCGAAAGTTTTGTCAGACGGGGCGGACGTATACCGGCACCCATACAAAGCCTTAAAAACTAGACCATTTACACTGTGGAGCGGACAGATATTTTTTATCTGCCCGTTTTTTGATTGTTCGGACATATACGAATAATTATTGCATCAACACAAATAATGTCAGGGTTTTTTGTATATACTATTGAGTTTTTTACCTATTAATGTTAAGATTTCTCATTATTATTCAATAGGTCATACAGCACTTTGCTCTTCGATACAGGAGGAAAAAATGGAAAGTTTTATTGAAAAGATCACCAGCATCAATGACGCTGTGAACGGCGTCGTCTGGGGATGGCCGGCCCTCATACTACTGGGCTTTGTCGGTATAGTTATGACCTGCATGACAGGTTTCTTCCAGATCAGCCATTTCGGCCACTGGATGAAGAACACCATTGGCGCCATCTTTAGTGACAAACACGTAACAGGACACACCAAAGACAGGACCATTTCCCAGTTCCAGTCCCTTTGCACGGCTCTTGCCGCAACGGTAGGAACAGGAAATATAGTCGGCGTATCAGGCGCTATCGCTGCAGGCGGCCCCGGCGCGGTTTTCTGGATGTGGCTGATCGCATTCTTCGGAATGATGACCAACTACTCTGAAAACGTCCTCGGTATACTTTACCGCCGCAAGGACAGCAAAGGAGAGTGGCACGGAGGCGCCATGTACTACCTGAAGGACGGTCTCGGTTCAAAGAAAGGCTGCAAACAGATAGGCGCTGTACTTGCAGTACTTTTCAGCTTCTTCTGCTTCCTCGCATCTTTCGGTATAGGCAACATGAGCCAAGTCAACTCCATGGTCTCCAATGTTGAGAACGCCTTCGGCATCCCGACTTTTGCTACGGGTATATTCCTTGTACTTGCAGTAGGCGTCGTCATCATAGGCGGACTTAAAAGAGTTGCTGCTATCACGGAAAAACTGGTTCCCTTCATGGTAGTGCTCTACTTCATAGGGACCTTCGTAATAATCTTCAAAAACATAGCACTCGTTCCTGCGATCTTCGCATCTATCTTCAAGTGCGCCTTCTCCGTAAAAGCGGCAGTAGGCGGTGGCATAGGCGCAGGCATTGCAGCAGCTATGAAATGGGGCTTTAAGAGAGGAGTTTTCTCCAACGAGGCAGGTCTTGGATCTTCCGTTATGGTACACTCCAGCTCCAATGTAAAAGAACCTGTCAGACAGGGAATGTGGGGCATCTTCGAAGTATTCGCGGATACCATCATAGTATGTACTCTGACCGCTCTTACCATACTCGGTTCCGGAGTAGTCGATCTCGCAACAGGCGAGGCCTCCGCAGCCGGTGCGGAAATAGCATCAGCTACATATATGAGCTATGCGTTCTCTCAGGTTTTCGGCAAAGCAGGAGCCATGTTCATAGCTCTTGCCATACTGCTCTTTGCATATTCCACGGTACTCGGATGGAGCCACTACGGAGCAACGGCTTGCCAGTATCTCTTCGGTGAGAAGTCTGTGCTTCCTTACCGCCTGGCTTTCGTTATAGTAGTATTCCTCGGATCCATCATGGAAGCACAGCTTGCATGGGATATTTCCGATACCTTCAACGGCCTCATGATGGTCCCGAACCTCATCGGAGTTTTGGTCCTTTCGCCTATGGTCATGAAGTGCACCAAGAACTACGTAGACAGAAAACTTCACGGCAAGGATATAGAACCCATGCTTTCGGTATTCAAGGATATCCAGGATGCTGAAGCAGAGGCTATCAAAAACGCAAAGACTGAAGAAGAAGCAGAATAAAGTATTCTACAAAAAAAACAGAGGGCTCCCACGCAGGGAGCCCTTTTTCATTGTCACTTTAGTAGCGGTTCCGACGGCAAAGCCGGAGGAACAATAAACCACCGGCTATGCCGGTGAGGTTAAGACGCTTTAGCTTTAAGCAAAAAGAAACTCCTGTTACAATGATGTGGGTTCGC
>JAFZSM010000013.1 GCA_017619385.1 Bacillota bacterium | reverse complement strand
GCCGTACTTTTCTTTTGCGTCCGCGATCGCTTTGATCATAAAGGACATAGTTCTTGCAAGATTCCTCAATGTCTGAAGTCCCTCGAGGTCCTTTTTAACATCCTCTGCTTTGAATCCGTGTACACTGTTCCAATATGTGCCGGTTGCTATGGGCGTGCCGCTTATGGAGAAATACTTGTTGAGCACGTCGAAGGTAGCGGTGGTACCGCCTCTCCTTGCGCTCACGACGGCGGCGCCTACTTTCATATGTTTTGAGAAGCTCGTGCTGTAAAAGAGCCGGTCGAGGAACGATATTATGGAACCGTTGGGGGATGAAAAATACACGGGACTTCCCACAAGGAGCCCGTCTGCTTCCTTGAATTTAGCCGCAGTCTCATTGACAGGGTCATCATCGAACACGCACTTGCCTGTCTTGGCACAGCCGCGGCACGCAATGCAGCCATGTATATCTTTCGTCCCTATATTGATGACTTCAGTTTCGATGCCCTCTTCTTTGAAGATGGGAAGCATCTCCGCTATAGCCGTTCCTATGCACTGGTCGTCCCTTGGACTTCCGTTGATGATGATCACTTTTGCCATTGTTTTTCCTCCTTATGTTATTATTCGATCGGTATCCTGATCTCAGGTGAACCTTTTTCTCTAAGCGAATATATCTCTTTCAGCTCCTCGAGCACCTCCTCCTTTTTTCTTACCAGGCCCTTGAGGTGGCTTACAAGAAGATAAGGAGCGCTCAATTCGCTGAGGACTCTTATCTCCTCTTGTAGAAGCTGAGGATTGTAGATATAGTAGCCGTCCTTGACTTTGCAGTAAGTTCCGTCTCCGACAAAGGCATATTTACCGCCGACCTCAAGTCCGAGGCTCCCCTTGCAGTGACATGAAGGGAGCGGGAAGATATGCATATCTCCGGCGTATATGTCGCCGGTAACGACAGTACCTTTGTGAACGTGCTTGAAGGTCTCGTTTGAAACGTACAGTTCTTCTGCGTCTACATTATCTATGTTGCCCGTATGGTCTGAATGAAAGTGAGACAGGACTATCCTGTATTTACCTTTCAGTTTTTTGATACTTTCAGCGCCGTTTCCAACGTCATAAAGCCATATGCATCCGTCCCCGTCACTTATGATCCCTATGTCCGCAGAAAGCGGATCTTCGGTCGCTTCTATGTAACTGATCCTGTCGTTTATCACAATCATATCTCGATCCAATATCTCTGCTCGATATTCCCTTCCGTATCTGTGACCTCGTTCTCCAGGACCCCGCCGTTTTTTACGATCGACTTTGCCGACCCAATGTTGTCCTTGTCGCAGACCATCAGCACCCAGTCTATGCCGAGTTTTTTGCATTCCGAGAGCGCAAGTCTTATCATCTCAGTAGCATAGCCCTTTCTTCTTTCGCTCGGTCTTATCCCGTCCCCTATATGTCCGCCGTCCTTAAGCAGCGCGTCGTTAAGATAATGCCGTATATTCACGGCGCCGAGCAGCCTGTCCCTTTCCGCATCCAGCAGAAAGAACGTAGAATCAGGAACTTTTCCGTCCGAAGCCTCTTTTACTTCCAGATGTTCAAGATAATACTCGAAGTTGTGGTAGTCATTCTTGAATATAGCCCAGGGAGAACGGTTCGTATGATTTTTCTCCTGATCCTCTTTCCACTCGTCTATCATCTCGCCGAGTTGTTTTTCATATTCTTTTGTCAATTTGATCAGTTTAAGACTCATGCCGATCTCTGCTAAAATGTTTTACGACAATTGATTTTCAAAAATGCCATTATGATCTCTTCATCCGCTCCTTCATAATATTCAACGAGGAGTTTTTTGAACTCCGGAACCTGTGCTTCAGGGATGACGAGCAATCCCAGACCGTGAGCTATGAGGTAGTGGTTTGCGAAAATGATCCCGGCTCGTTTGTTGCCATCGATGAAAACTTGTGTCTTCATGGTATAAAGACATAGTCTGACAGCTTTGTCGACATCATCTACGTCGGAGGCAAGTATTTTCTCAATGTCTTCCCTGACGACATATTCTATAGGAAGAGGCGGAATATAAGTCGTCCCTCCTATAGTCACTGGCACGCCGCGTATCCTGCCCCCATCTGCAAAGAATCCTTCGTTCACGAGCTTCGCTATATGGCATAGAACATAATACTCGCTTCTTGCCTGTATGACGTCGGGATCCAGGATGAACTCCCACGCATGTTTAAGATTGAGTATCTTCTGAACGTCTGATGCAGTAACCCCGCTCACTTTTCCGTTATCGATGATCTCTTCCGTCTGCGGAAATGACGTAGCCACTCCCTCAAGCACAGCCTGATCATAGATACTGCTCTTTATATTCGCTCTTGCGAAGTCGATATTCAGGACGACACGGGGCAGCAATTCTCCTTCCCGGTGACCGAGCTCCGCCAGCCTTTTTTCTAATTTTCGTATCTGCTTCCTAAGATCCTTTGCCTCCGCGGTGCTGCGCAGAAGCGCCTGATACAAATCGTCGGAATATATCCCTACATAGGTCGATGTGACTTTGCTTGCGACACGTTTCCTTATATACAGGTATTTCTGTCCCTTGATCGTCTTTGTCTCCGGCGTCCCTTCATAGGGAAGCAGAGAGAGCCTTGCATTCAGATCGGCCCGCTCTCTGAGTATGGATTGGATCTCATCAAATTCTGACATCTGCGACCTCCTTTTAGGGAACATTATTGAATAAATACTACCAAATTATTCCCTAACAGTCAAGAGGGGTTAGGGAATATTTTATTCTTTATCTATCACGTTTGTTCCCTAATCCCATCTCGGAACGTAAATAAAGAAGACGCTTCCCGACTTGTGAAGCGGAGCGCCTTCTTTAATTTTCAGATAGCCATCTCTGGGCTTCTTCTCTCGATTTGAAGATCAGGACCTGCTTTCCCGGATACTTTTCGATGAGGCTCAGGATCACCGGACGTTTTTCGCTCCGGTAGTTTCTCACTTCCGCAACCAGTTCGGGATCTATGCTGCTTTCCGTCCAGGGGATGTCAGTCCTTTCTTCTCCTATCCTGCTGCAGATACCCTTCATGCACTCCTCTTCGTCGTAATCGAGGAATATGACAGTATCGCAGGCTGCAAAGCGCACTTCGTAGGTCCTGCTGTAATCGCCGTCTATTATCCACGCATCTTCCCTCAGCAAAGCCTCGAGCTTTTCATCGAACTCGTCTCTTGATATATGGGTCCTGTCCGGCTTCCACCATATATTATCGAGATGATAAAGAGGCAGTCCGGTCTTTGACTGCAGGTTCCTTGCAAGGGTGCTCTTCCCGCTGCCCGGGCATCCGAGAATGATGATCTTTTTGCCGGGCGACCGATCATAAGAAGACTTTTCCGGAAGGGCGCTCAAAACCTCTTTTGCCTTCCTGAGCATCGGGAGTTCCCTGTTTGCTATCAGTCTTCCAAGAGGAGTATTTCTTCTTTTCTCGTATTCTCTTTCAGCCTCTTCATAAGAAAGCCTAAGAGTCGAAAGGTGGAAGTCCTCTATCTCGTCAGGCATCAGATGCTTTTCCCCGAAAGAAAGCGCTTTGCAAAGATAATAGTTGTTGATGTTGTGTCTGTGGATCAGGTTATAGTAATCGCTGACGATGCCGAGCTTGCATACTACTTCGGCCTCTGCACCCAGTTCTTCCTTAAGCTCGCGCTTTACCGCAGACTCAAGATCTTCTCCTTTTTCCACTCCGCCGCCGGAGGTCTCTATGAGAGTGGCCTTTCCGAAATGATCGTCTCTTTGGACCCTGACGAAATAGAAATATCCGCTGTCGTCATAGACGATGGCTCTTGCTATCATACGGTCGTGGTCTGTATATTCAAAGGGCCACTCGTCATCCTTTAGTTCTATGTATATCTCTTCTGTATTTTTCATTCTTCAGAGTCCATATATCTCTTTATGAGATCCATATCCTTAAGATCCTTTTCTCTTCCGAGTTTCTTTTTCATTTCAAGAAGCCCGTCTAAAGATACGGCCTGAATGCCGTCTATATCTACAATGCTTCCTTCAAGCCAGTTCTCGAAAATCTCGATACTCTCGCCGAACCTGAAACGTCTGTTTCCGTCTTCCGTACGCCCGGTCAAATGCCCGTCTTCCTCCAGAATATCCGCCAGTTTCATGGTACATCCAAGGTCGATATCCTGCGTCTCTTCTCTCATACCGTAAAGCACCATTGCCCCGCCGGCTACGACCCAGTATTCCCTGCGGTCATAAGGGAACCTGCTCAAAGTCTCGATCAATTCATTCTTGTCCATCTAATACCTTCCCGGGCATATGCGCAAAATATATACGTTTGGGTCCAAGTGACAGCAGCTTCTCCCAGTCTTTCTTAAGAGCCTCGCTGTCCTCAAATGCCTCGATATACTCAAAGGGAGAAAGATCGCCTACAAAACAGTCACCATCGTCAAGGACAAGCGTAACGCTGTCCTCACTGTGGCTGGGAGTATGGATGATCTCTCCGCATATACCGATCCCTGAAAGAAAAGCCCTGCTGTCCCTGCAGGAGATCACATATGCAAACGCTTCATCCACAGGCACAAAGGAGATACCGTCCCTTTCAAATATATGATCGGAATAATGAACATGGTCCTTCTGGACGTCTATGAGGAGGAGTTTTACTCCCTGTTTCATGAGTTCCCCTATAATGCCCATGTGATCCGGATGATAATGAGTAGCCATTACGTATGATATATCCTTGACCGAAAGCCCGGCAGCCTTAAGCGATTTGTAGAAGTAAGGCAGAGTCCCTGCGTAATC
>JAFZSM010000133.1 GCA_017619385.1 Bacillota bacterium | reverse complement strand
CCGTCAGCGTATTTTCCGGCTCTCATCTCCTCAAATATCTTCAAAGATTCTTCTGCCGGTCTGTCTCTGTCGGGAGCGTTCTTTCCGGGCTCCGTCAGGGTGCCGCGGGTGTCGTGGATCTCCTCAGCGCTCATAGAGCAGGCATAGGCCAGGCCCTTTTTGATCAGGGCTCGGGCGCATTCGTACATCTTCTCGAAATAGTTGGAAGCGTAGTTCAATTCGTTCCACTTGAATCCGAGCCACCTGATGTCGTTTTCTATGGAACCTACGAACTCCTCATCTTCTTTTGCGGGGTTCGTATCGTCATAACGCAGATTGCAGGTGCCGCCGTACTTTTCGGCTACTCCGAAATTGAGGCACAGTGACTTGACGTGCCCTATATGAAGATAGCCGTTAGGTTCAGGCGGGAACCTGGTGATTACGTGGTGGGAATACTTGCCTTCAGCAAGATCCTTTTCGATTATGTCGTATATAAAATTATTTTCCATATGCTTGACGGAACTTTAGTTCCCTCTCCTTTCCCCTTATTTCGACTTCTTCTTTTTATCATCCTTGGATTTGATGCCGAAATTCTTAAGGTTGATATTGATCTTCGTGTTGATGAATATATGGATTATGTTGGACAGTTCATATGCAGTCCAGAAGATTGGGAACACTGCGGGGAGTACCGCCATGGCAGCGACGGTGATACCCAAAGACACATAGTCGAACCACCTTTTGTTCACCAGGAATCTGTCTGTTATATATTTGTCCTGCAGGAACTGCAATGTGCAGCCAAGGACCGGAAACAGCAAGTATCTGAGTATGCCCGTGGTGGGCCAATATTGCTGCAGTCCCCGGAAGGTATATTGCGTGATATCGGGCACCACGAAACTGATCGCCATGTCGGGGTTGTATGCCGGTACGTACTGCGCAGGAGAATGGACCGCAAATGAAACAAGGGCCCCTACGGCCAGCATGACCGGGTAGTAAAAAAGAAAAGCAAAGAAGGGATAGTGGCTTGAAACGAGGAATTCTCCCACTGCCTTTTCTGCCTCTTCCGGTTTGTGCTTATATTTGCTTTCTATCTCGTCGATCTTTTCTCTCAGCGGTTTTTCGATCATCGGAGTCTGATAGTACTCATTGGACACTATTGAAAGTATCAGTTTGAGCATCAGGCAAAAAATGATGCAGCAAAGAGCAAGATTATTACTGCTTCCTCCGAACATGCTGATCAATCTTCCGAAAAAACCCAGTATTGTATCCATAACGATCCTTTCCGATCCATTGCCCGCCTTTAAAGGCAGGACTGATATCATTTTACCGTACCCGGTGAAGAAACTGCGCCCGGGACGCAAACCGGCCTAAACCGGGGCGATAATACAGTATTTTAACAAATGCAAATGCCGTATGAGTCTTTTCCCATACGGCACCCGTTCGATCAGGCCGAAGCCTGACGGATCTCGGTCACTTCTTTTTTGACTTTCTTCTTGCAGCCTGCTTTTTGAGTACGGCCTTGGGAAGAGTTCCGCCGTGTTCAACAAGGGATCCTTTTGCCTTTACCTTGTAGACGCTGGCGTCGTGGATCTCCTTAAGTCTCCTTTCGATCTCCGCCTCTTTTGCGGCCTTATCGGCTTCATACTTTTCTCTGGCCTTCACGCCGGAAGCATTTTTCTTGTCGATCTTCTCTTTTTCCTTGGCGATGACAGCCTGAGCCTCTTCTACGCTGATGCCTCTTTCTTTTGCAAGTCTGTAAGGATCTGTCTGAGTCTGCTTTTCAAGAGCTGCGGCGCCTTTGCCCTTTGCTGTATCCTCTTCTCTCTTCTTGTTCTGAGCTCTGGTGGTCGCAAAGATCATGATACCCATCATGGCAAAGGTCAGGACCATGGAAATAGTGGTATCAGTTTTTGTATTTCTTGTCTTGAAAGTGAAAGTATAGGGGCTGCTGAGGGTGTTTCCGGACGTAGCCTTAACACCTGCAGACACTGTGACTGTATATTCTGTGTCAGCAACAAGGTCCCCTTCGAGGATGCACCAGATCTCATTCGGTGATTTGGGATGATGAGCAATTGTGAAAGGATAGGACTTTCCGTCCGGGTCCTTGATGGTGATGCAATTGGCATTTGCCGCATCGTTTGCACTTGCGCTCACGTCCTCGTCAAAGACGATCTTCACCGCCATATTGGTGACCTGTTTTCCCTCTTCACCGTTGTCGGGGACAGTCTTAACGATCTGCAATGTACCGGACGGTGCAGGTGCGATCAGGATCGTATTTTCAGCAAAAGCTATATTTGCTGAAAGCACTGCTATTATCAGGATGATCGCTGTCAGGACAGCTCTTCTTTTCATTTTTCTATTTCCTCCAAATTCTTTTTCGGTCTTTTTCTCAGTTCTTTGAAAAACTCCTTGAGTATGCTGCTGCATTCCTCCCGGAGAACTCCGACATGAAGCTCCACTCTGTGATTGAGCCTTTCATCGGTGGTGATGCTGCTTAGAGATACGCAAGCTCCGCTTTTGGGATCCTCCGTGCCTATGTACAGCCTGGATATCCGGGCCAGCACTATGGCTCCGGCGCACATGGAACAGGGTTCAAGGGTCACATACATATCGCAGCCGGAAAGCCTCCAAACACCGAGGGCCTTGCAGGCGTCCCTGATGGCGACCATCTCTGCGTGATTCGTGGGATCCTTGGTGCTTTCCACACAATTGCGGCCTCTGCCCACAACGGTCCCGTCCTTTACTATAACGGCTCCGATAGGTATCTCACCGGCTTCACCGGCAAACATCGCCTCTTTAAGAGCCTCTCTCATATATGTTTCTTCCATGGATCGTCCCTGTAAAACGCAACTTTTATACTAACATAAAAGGCCTGTGCGTTCAATATTTATATTGACTAAAGGCGGTCTTTTGAGTAATAATAAGGAGCACGCCTCCATAGTTAAACGGATATAACGGAGGTTTCCTAAACCTTTGTTGGCGGTTCGATTCCACCTGGGGGTACCAAAAGAAAGTCCTCGCCTTTGCGAGGTCTTTTTTTATCTTCCGGCTTTCGGCGGGACGCTGAAATTGACCTTCAGCGGCTCAAGGAGCACTGTCGAATGAACTGCCGATACACCTCTCAGCTTTTTTATCTCATCCAAGGTCTCCTGAAGGGCTGACTGATCGTGGGAACAAACCGTAGCCATGTAGTCATAGGTACCTGTAACTCTGTAGCATGACATGATGGCGCTGTTTCCTTTTATATATTTGATAAAATCACAGACTTTCGGATCTCCTGTCACTGAAACTGCTATACCCGCAATGAGATTCTGGTTCATGGCCACGGGATCGAGTATTGCCGTATACTGCAATATTGCTCCGCTGGACTCAAGTTTTTTGACTCTCTCAGACACTGCGGACAGGGAAAGGTTGATTCTTTTTGAAAGCTCTGAGATAGAGATCCTGGCATTCTCCTGAAGGACCTCGAGCAGTTTTTCGTCAATAACGTCTATAGCCATAATTTCTCTCCTTTAAAACAAAGTGGGCTTATGTTATCAATTACAGCAAAAAAAATCAAGCGTTATTTTAAAAACGCCTGATTTATTTTTGCTGTATCTGCGAGACCTTAAGTTTCCTGTGGAAAACCCGCTCTATTCACCGGCGACTGCCACCTTGGGTATGAGCACGGCGAGGGGGCCTTTGTATGCGCTGTCTTCGTACTGCTCCTTGGAGAAGGTCAGGTAGCTTTGAAGATCTATAAGGCTGCCGTTGATGGAGCCGCCTGTCAGTTCTTCAACGCTGCCGTCTTCCTTGTAAAGAAGTCCCAGCCTTATCTCGCCCTTGAAGTGTCCGTCGAAGGAGTCCATCTGAAAGTCTGAAAAACTGACGAGTTCCAGGACTCCCGCTTTTCTCATCTCGGATATAGACTTGGTGCCGCCTTCACAGCGCAGCTTTCTGTAATCACCTGTTGGCTCAATGCCGAGATATCTGCACATCCTGGTATCCCCGTATATGAGCCGGAGGACGCCGTCCTTTATAAGGCATCTTTCCTTCATGGGTATACCTTCCGAGGAATAAGGATCCAAGGGTTCAAAATATATATTGAGCTTTTCGCCTTTTACGTCTTCGCCCTGCACCTGATCTCCGACTTTCCACTGGGAATAGCCGGGGTATACCATACCCGCATAGCTCCTGGCCTCGTAAAGCTCGAAGAGTTCTTCGAGGTTTTCTCCCGAGAGGATTATATCGTAATCTCCTGCCTTGGGAGCTTTGGAAGCCCTTGCTCTTGCGCGCACGTCTTCTATGGCCTCCGACACCTTTTGCTTTATGGCTTCGGCATCGAATTTGTCATAGGAGAACTGTCTGTACTGCTCCACATCGATGGGGCTGATGCACTGGGATACAAGTTCGCCTTTGACCTCATCGGAATCGAAACTTACGTCAAGGCCGTTGGACGCTACAATGTGGGTGAAGCTCCTGCTGACGAAGATCTCCGCGGAATTGATGAAAGCATCCTGCGCAGTATCTGCAGAGAACATGGCCTTTGCGAATTCGTCTGCTGTTTTCTCGATATCTCTTGACGCCAGGTCCGATACGCTTTTCTTTCTCTCTTCTTTTACCGGATCAGCCAGTTCATACCAGGGATTCTTTACGAAAGATGCAGCAAGGTATGCGCTTCTTAAACGTTCTTTTATCTCTTCGTCCGTCATGCCGGGACTCAAAAGAGCCCTGCTTTCTCCTCTGAACTTCTTTCCGGACTCCTCGAAGTCGCGGAATACTGTCACTACGAACTGGTCCATTCTCTTGATCCTGGGGATGTCGAGCTTTTTCTTGATGAAATAAAGCTCGGCAGTGTCCGAAACGCGCTCTGTGACTCTCCAGGTCTCTATACCTTCGGATCTCAATGATCCAATGATCCTGTCTAACATTTCAAGCCCTCCTTTAACCCAAACGGATCTTCGCTTTGATCCAGGGGCCTCCGTCTGAGACTTTGACCCACTCCTTGTGGCCCTTGCCGCAGGCTCCGCCGCCGCCAAGTTCCACTTTTTCCGACATCATGGAAATGGATTTGAGAAGATCGGGGACGTAACCTGTGAGGACGCAGGGCGAAAAGATCCTACCGGTGAGTTTGCCGTCTTTTATTTCTCTCGCTATGCTGACCATGCACTGTATGCCCCAGTTCTTCGGATCTTCCATTCCCGATGAAGGATCCTGAAGGAGCATGCCGTATTTTACGGATGCTATCATATCTTCCAGTTTGTCCGTACCGCCTTCGAAGAATGTATTGGTCATCCTCGTATATGCCTTGCGCTCTACGGACTCTCTCCTGCCGTTGCCAGTAGCTTCCACTCCGAGCCTTGCTGCCGATACGGCATCCGCGTAGCCCGATACCAGTTTTCCGTGGTCTATGACTAAAGTGTCGTGGGCAAGAACGCCTTCGTCGTCAAAGAAGAAGGATGCCACTTCCTTTGCCGATGCGGCTCCGTCTCTCATGGTGACCAGTTCGGATGCGATCTGCTGGCCCATGTAGCTTTTTGCAAGAGCTCTGTCCTTTACGAACATATCCATTTCGACCCCGTGTCCGAAAGCCTCATGGACTATCATGCCCGTAGTCTCAGGAGAACAGATGCACTCGTACTCTCCCGGGATCATGGGTTCGCTGTCTAAAAGCTCGATGCAGGTCTTGACAAGACGGGGACCGTAACCTTCCATCTCGTCCATGATCTCCGCGCCTCCCAAGACAGAAAAACTCTTGTAGGCATCCTTGAGTTCCTCGCCTCTTGATGCCAAAACGACCATGGATCCGTTGGTCCAAAGAACGTTCTCTTCAAGATCCTTATTGTCTGACAGGAAAAGCTTGTTGTAATACTGATATGACAGTCTTGTCATACAGTCTATGATCCTCTCGTCGAGGGCCTTCGTCTTTTCCCTGAGCTCGGAAAGCTTAGCTATGATCTTTTCGTCTCCCAGCTCTTCGGGGTGGATCTCATACTCGGTGCATTTGATGAACTCCATCTTCTCCTCTTTGAGAACGGGAGTGTCGTACCTGTCCCAGAAATCGGCCATGGATGCCAGTTTTCCTTCTATTATCCCCACTATCTCGGGAATGCTTTCTTCACTTATCTCGTTTCCCGCATACTCAGCATAGGCTTTGCCGTTGTGGACTCTTGCGACGAAACCTCTTTTTCCGAACATGTCCCCGTCGGAAATACCGGTGCCGCTTCCGCTGACGCTGAAGTTCTGCTGGCGTCCGTCACAGGCCAGCACAGAAGCATATCCGTATTTTTCGGAAAGAGCCTGCTGCAGTTTTCTGAAAACGGGCTTGTTGGATACAATGTAATTGCTTCTTGCAACTTCCATCTATCGCCACCTCCTTTTGTTTAAAAACGTTGTTATTGTTTCGATTATATCACATATATTAGGGTGCTTGAAACAAGAAAAGAGTGGTATAATAGACGGAGATATATAGGCAAAAGGTACAAAACATGGATATAAAAGAGTTATTTTTCAAACAATTCGGCGAAACGACCGATAAAGAATATATCGTATACGGAAGAGCGGAACTTGCAGGAAATCACACCGACCATCAGCACGGCCTCGTCATAGCGGCCGCCATAGATCTTCCCATGCGCGCAGCCGCACGCGCCAACGGAACTGACACCATAAACGTCTTTTCAGAAGGTTACGGCATGATATCCGTAAAACTTGACGTTCTCCACCCTCTGAACAGGGAAAAGAACACTACCGCAGCCCTTATCAGGGGCATGGCTTCCAAATACAGAGCAGTATCAGGTTTTGATGCTTACGTGGTATCGGAAGTACCTAAAGGATCCGGACTTTCAAGCTCCGCCGCATTCGAGGTCCTCATAGGAAGGATCATCGAAGATCTTTTCGACTGCAAAACAGACCCCACCACATTGGCAATGCATGCCCAGTATGCAGAAAACGTATTTTTCGGCAAGCCCTGCGGACTTATGGACCAGATGGCATGCTCCTACGGCGGGATAATCAAGATCGATTTCAGCAACCCCATACCGCTGGTGGAAAGAATAGAATATGATTTCAAGGAAAAGGGCTATACCCTCTGTATAATAGACAGCCATACAGATCATTCGGGCTTAACAGAGCTTTATGCCGAGATACCGGAAGAATTGACGAAAGTATCGAACTATTTCTACAAGGACAATCTTTCCCAGGTGGATAAAAGGCGTTTTTCAAACCAACTGGTCCAGGTCAGAGAATATGCGGGCGACAGGGCAACCATGAGAGCCATGCACGTATTTGACGAAAACTTCAGAGTAGGCCAAATGACCGCCATGCTTAAAGAGGACAGATTGAGTGATTA
Source organism: Bacillota bacterium (assembly GCA_017619385.1). Classification (GTDB taxonomy): domain Bacteria; phylum Bacillota; class Clostridia; order Peptostreptococcales; family Anaerovoracaceae; genus RUG13409. The sequence continues at coordinate 2,080 of JAFZSM010000133.1, read as the reverse complement.
CCTAAGCGCTGTCAACAAGAGCGGAGATTCGTCCTGGATGTACCTTCAGAACGTCATCCCCGCTGGAGCTGTGGAGCATCAAGGACTGGCTTTTGCCATAATCACATCCAAGTTCTATCTGAAAGGCCGTGGAGCCTGCAGAGTCATGGGCGGAGGATTTGCCGGGATGCTCCAGGCATATGTTCCCAACGACATGCTGGACGACTTCATCAAGTGCGTCGACAAAGTCCTTGGAAAAGGAAGCGTCATACCGACAAATGTAGCAAAATACAATTAAGCAACAAAAAAACCGCAAACGCGGTTTTTTTGTTGCTATGATCAATGGTTTTATTCCTTTTTGAGAAGATCTCTGATCTCCGTGAGGAGTGCGATGTCCGCGGGAGGCTCTGCAGGAGCTTCTTCCGTTGCAGCTTCTTCCTCTTCCTTCTTGACGAGGTTTTCTGCCGCTGCTCTCATCTTGTTCATGGCTTTTACCACGAGGAAGATGACGAATGCAACGATCAGGAAGTTGACTACGGCCTGAATGAACGCTCCATAGTTCAGTGTCACCGCTCCGTCGGCTGTCTCTTTGAGAGTCACCTTAAGATCTGAGAAATTGAAGCCTCCCACTAAGAGTCCCACAAGGGGCATGATAACGTCGTTTACCAGCGACTGTACTATGGCAGTAAAAGCGCTGCCTGTGACAAGACCTACGGCCATGTCCATTACATTTCCTTTGGAAATGAATTCTTTAAATTCCTTAAACATAATGATTCCTCCTGTACATATACAGCAAACCCGCCTCTCTAAAAAAGAACAGCGGAAATTATAACTAATAGAAAGTGGCCACGGGCTCTTCGGGCTCATTAGCCGGCATGAGAGCTTTGATGGTGATGACGGGGCCCGGCTTTGAACCGTATGCAGGGCTCTTTTTCTTGTGAAGGACTCCTGTCACCCTGACCCAGAGTCCGCCGTCCGGCTTTTTGCCGCTGCACTCGCAGGCAAGGCCTGCCATGCGAATATCCTCTACGCAGCAGGTCATGATCTGCCTGCCCACTACGAAGACTCCCTCGGGAAGCCTTTCGGAATTCCCTGTGAGCGCAACGAACTGGACTGTTTTCCCTTCATAGTCCTGCATCTCTTCGGAAAGGTCCCTGTAAAAGAGAGCAAAATCCTGATCTTCGACCTTGATGATCGAAGCCTCCTTGTCGAAGGGCAGCGGATCTTCTATATCGTCGACTTCCGCTTCTCCGCCCGGATGCTCGTACACTATATCCGTCCTTCTTGAAGCACCTCTGACGATCTTGTGGAGTTCCATCTTGTCCACCGAACCGTCGAAGCGGTTGAACACTATGCAGTCGCAGGACTTCAGCTTGTCATAACTGTAATTGCGCATGTTGGCGTTGTACGTGATATATGTGTTGCTGTCGGCAAAGGAAAACTCCTGATACACCACCCAGTTGTCCGGCATGGCTGCAAAGAGAGGATCCAGCATCCACATACCGTTGTATTCTATGAGGACACGCTCCGCTCTGTATTTTTTTACAAGGTTCGCCAAATTGACCGGGTTTATGAGCCTCTCATCATCGATGTACTCGAAGAACACGTTTTTACCGGAAAATGTGGACGGATCATATTCTTCTATGCCCTCTTCACACACCAAAACAAGAGTTCTTTCACCCGCATTGAAACGCTCATCCTCCAACGTCCCCTGTATGAAAGTGGTTTTTCCCGATTCAAGGAATCCCGTAAAGAGATATACCGGTATTTCTTTTGCCATCTTTATGCCTCAAACAATCTTTCGACCTTTTCCGCTTTGAGTTCTGCGCCTATGACGCACAGAAGTCCCGTAGGAGAAGCAGAGCCTTTTCTTACATCCACTTCTCCAGGAGTGTAATCAAAGTGTATCCATCCGCCGTCACTGCAGGCTACGATGCCCTTTGCACGGACGACCATTCCGTATTCTTCTGTATTGCCGAGAGCCTCGAGCTTTGCCTTGATATCTTCTTCGGAGTAGGCCTTGGCTGTTTCCTTGCCCCAGCTCGTGAAGACTTCATCCGCATCGTGTTCGCCGTCGTGATGATGGTGGTGATGATGGTGG
>JAFZSM010000132.1 GCA_017619385.1 Bacillota bacterium | reverse complement strand
TACCACAAGATCATAATCATGAGCGATGCCGACGTTGACGGAGCCCACATCAGGACCCTGATGCTGACCCTCTTCTTCAGATACATGCCCCAGCTCATAGAAGACGGGTACATCTATGCGGCCCAGCCGCCTCTCTTCAGGTGCACCGTGGGCAAGGATATGAGGTATACCTACTCCGACGCGGAGCAGGAAAAGACTCTGGCTGAGATGTCTCAGCTCTACCCCGGCAAGAAGATAGACATCCAGAGATACAAAGGTCTCGGAGAGATGGATGCTCAGCAGCTCTGGGACACCACCATGGATCCCAAGCACAGGACCCTTGTGCAGATAACCATAGATGACGTGGCAAGAGCGGATCAGATATTCACCACCCTCATGGGCGACAAGGTTCCGCCCAGAAAACAGTTCATAGAAGAGAATGCGCAGTACGCGCAGCTCGACTTTTAAGGAGGCAGTATAGATGGCAGATTTAATTAACGACAGCAGACTGCTTCAGCACGAGATATATGACGAAATGAAAAAGTCCTACATCGACTATTCGATGTCGGTCATAGTTGCCCGTGCACTTCCTGACGTAAGAGACGGACTTAAGCCCGTACACAGAAGGATACTTTACGGAATGGATGCCTTAGGCATCACACCTGACAAGCCGCACAAGAAGTCAGCCAGGATCACCGGAGAGGTCATGGGTAAATATCATCCCCACGGCGATTCTTCCATTTACGATGCAATGGTCAGGCTTGCCCAGCCATGGAACATGAGGTATCCCCTTGTCGACGGACACGGAAACTTCGGATCCATGGACGGCGACGGAGCTGCTGCTTCCCGTTATACGGAAGCCAGAATGGCTCCCTTTGCCCTGGAGATGCTCAGGGATATAGACAAAGATACCGTAGACTTCGTTCCCAACTACGACGGAGAAGAAAAAGAACCGGTGGTACTTCCCGCCAGGTTCCCCAACCTCCTTGTGAACGGTTCGAACGGTATAGCCGTAGGTATGGCCACCTCCATCCCTCCCCACAACCTCAGGGAGGTCATCCAGGGTACCATACTGCTCATAGACAAACCCGACACCACAGACGAAGAGCTGGCAAGGGTCATCAAAGGACCGGACTTCCCCACGGGAGCCACCATCGTAGGAAAGACCTCCATCAAGGAAGCCTACAAGACAGGTCAGGGAAAAGTTAAGGTAAGAGCAAAGGGCCATATAGAAGAAGGGGCCAAGGGGCAGGTCTCCATCATATTCACGGAGATTCCCTACCAGGTCAACAAGGCCCAGATGATATCCCATATAGCAGACCTTGTTAAGGATAAGAAGCTCGAGGGGATCAAGGACATAAGGGATGAGTCCTCAAAAGGCGAAGTCCGCGTGGTCATAGACCTCAAAAAGGACGTGAATCCCAGGGTCATGCTCAACAGGCTCTACAAGCACACGGAGCTTGAGTCGAACGTCAGCATCATAATGATAGCCCTCGTCAACGGCAAACCGGAGCTCCTCTCTGTCAAGAGGATACTCGAAGAGTACATCAAGCACCAGAAGGAAGTCCTGACGAGAAGGACCAAGTTCGATCTGGCCAAAGCGGAAGCAAGAGCCCACATCCTGGAAGGATACATCATAGCTCTTGACAATATCGACGAGATAATCAAGACCATAAGGAATGCGTACGACGACGCCAAAGAGCAGCTCATGAAAAAGTTCGGTCTTTCCGACAAGCAGGCCCAGGCCATACTGGATATGCAGCTCAGAAGGCTCCAGGGTCTTGAAAGAGAAAAGATCGAAGCGGAGTACGCAGAGCTTCAGAAAAAAATTGCGTATTACAAGAGCCTTCTTGAAGACGAGCACCTCCTCATGGGCGTCGTAAAAGACGAGCTCAAGCAGGTCGCCGTAAAATGGGGCGACGACAGAAGGACCGAGATCATAGCCGATGAAGAGGAAGTAGACGAAGCAGAGCTCATCCAGGAAGAGGATATAATAGTGACCGTATCCCACCTCGGATACATCAAGAGAGTATCAGCTGACACCTACAAGACCCAGAGAAGAGGTGGAAGAGGCATAACGGGACAGACCACAAGAGAGAATGACTTCGTAAGGCATCTCGTGTCCTGCTCAACTCATGACACCCTCATATTCTTCACCAACTGCGGCAAAGCCTATACCATCAGAGGCTTTGAGATACCGGAAGGAGCCAGGACAGGAAAGGGCATTCCGGCCATAAACTTCCTCAATCTGATGCAGCATGAGAGGATCTCCTCAGTTATGCCTTTCAGAGAAGAGGATAAGGGCAAGTACCTCATCGCCGTAACGAAGAACGGTATAATCAAAAAGACTGCGGTCGAAGAATACAATACCAACAGAAAGACGGGCCTCATAGCCATCAAACTCAAAGAAGGCGACGAGCTGGTAGGGATAAAGGAGACCACCGGCACCTCCACGGTCATTATCGTGACCAAACAGGGCAAGTGCATCAGCTTCTCAGAAGAAGACGTAAGGCCCATGGGAAGGAACGCCACAGGCGTTCACGCCATAGATCTGGGAAAGAACGACGAGGTCGTATCCATGGAGCTTGCTGAAAAGAAGGAAGAGCTCCTGGTCGTAACCAAGAACGGCTTTGGAAAGAGAACTCCCGTAAGAGAGTACAAGATCCAGGCAAGAGGTGGCAAGGGCCTTTTGACCTACGACAAGAGCAAGTTCGATAAGACCGGAGAGCTGGTAGGCGCCATGGTAGTCGCCGATGACGACGAGGTCTTCCTCATCAATTCAGACGGCATCATCATAAGGATCAGAGCCAACGAAGTCTCAAAGCTCGGCAGGACCACCCAGGGCGTCAAGATCATGAAGGTCGAGGAAGGCTCGGAGATCGTAGCCATGGCAAAAGGTCCCAGAGACGACGTAGACGAAGAACCCAAATCTGAGAAAAAGAAATCCGGCAAAGAGGATAAAGGAGATGACGAGCAGCTGAGCCTGCTCTAAGGAGAACATCATGAGCAGAGTTTTTTCAGGCGTACAGCCCACAGGAAATATACACATAGGTAACTATTTGGGAGCTCTCAGGCAGTTCGTGGACCTTCAGAATGACAGCGAATGCATATACTGCATAGTCGATATGCACGCCATTACCGTTCCACAGGATCCAAAGGAACTAAAAAAGCATATACTCGACGTTGCAGCCCTTTATATGGCAATAGGAGTAGACCCCAAGAAGAGCATCGTATTCGTTCAGTCCGACGTCAAGCAGCATGCGGAGCTGGGATGGATACTCAACTGCAACACATATATGGGCGAGCTTTCCCGTATGACCCAGTACAAACAAAAGAAGCAAAAGAGCGAGAATCCAAGCGTAGGCCTTTTTGATTATCCTGTGCTCATGGCATCCGACATACTCCTTTACGATACGGATACAGTACCGGTCGGAAACGACCAGAAACAGCACATAGAGCTGGCAAGGGATATAGCAATAAGGGTCAACGGCAAGTACGGTAAGACCTTCGTAGTGCCGGACGGCAGGTTCATGAAGTCAGGAGCAAGGGTCATGTCCCTTGATGATCCTACCTCCAAGATGAGCAAGTCGAACCCCAACGAAAAGAGCCGCATTTGCCTTCTTGACGAGCCCAATAAGGTAAAGAAGGCCATCATGAGCGCAACGACGGACTCAGAGGGCGTCATCAGATACAGCGTTAAGGAAAAGCCGGGCATCTCCAACCTTCTCGACATCTACAGTGCCTTCTCCGGAAAAAGCGTTGCAAAGCTCGTGAAAGAATACGAAGGACACGGATACGGAGACTTCAAGAAGGATCTCGTGGAAGTGGTCAACCAAAGCCTGGATCCCATCAGAAACAGGTATCAGGAGATAAGACAGTCTCAGGAACTGGTAGACTCGCTTAAGGAGGGAGCGGAAAAAGCTTCCGAGATAGCCGAAAAGACCATAAAGAGAGTCAAAAAGAATATGGGCCTCGGGCTGTGATCCGGATCCAACAGAATAATACAAGCATCGAAAAAGGAGACCATAGGGGTCTCCTTTTTCAATGGTCGAGGTGACTGGATCTTTCGGACTTCGCCTGAACGGCTCGTCCTCTCGTGACCCAGCTTGCTGGTTCGAATCCATGCAATCAATACGACCATCAAAAAACCCAGTCTTGCGACTGGGTCCTTTGCTGGTCGAGGTGACTGGATTCGAACCAGCGGCCTTTGCGTCCCGAACGCAACGCTCTGCCAAACTGAGCCACACCTCGTAGCAGATATGTATTATATTTCCCAAGCCTGGCTCTGTCAAGAAAAATGAATATTTCCAAAAAAAGTATCCCCCTACGGGGCTTGCGGAACAACTTCAAGCCGACTACACTCAGGATATATTTATTTTGTAATCATTCAGGAGGTATTATCATGCATATGGCCGATGCACTGCTGGCGCCTGCCGTAGCCGGAGTTATGTACGCAGCATCCGGTGTGGCTGCCGGCCATTCCGTCATCAAACTCAAGAAAGACGAAGATGACAAAAAATTACCCGTAATGGCAGTTACCGCTGCCCTGGTATTTGCGGGTCAGATGATCAACTTTACGATCCCGGGCACAGGTTCGTCCGGACATATCTGCGGAGGTATGATGCTGTCCGCGCTTCTCGGACCTCAGGCAGGATTCCTCTCTATGATAGTGATATTGCTTATCCAATGCCTCTTCTTTGCCGACGGAGGCTTGCTTGCCTTGGGCGCCAACATATGGAACATGGCGTTCTACGGCTGCTTCGTCGGCTACTATCTGATATGGCGTCCTATCATGAGAAGCAAACTGTTCGGCGAAGGAGCCAAAGGACAAAGAGGCAGGATAATCCTCGCGTCCATTTTGGGCTGCATCATCACGCTCCAGCTCGGAGCCTTCTCCGTTGTACTTGAGACCACCCTTTCCGGTATCACGGAACTGCCCTTCGGAGCATTCGCTGCTCTGATGCTGCCCATACACCTTGCAATAGGTCTTGTTGAGGGCATCGTTACAGCAGTAGTTCTCTGCTTCATCTACAACGCCCGTCCCGATCTCATCATGGACGTGGACAAGTCCCTCATCGGCAGCGGAAAGAAGTCTCTCAAATCTGTCATTGCCATCGTAGCCGTAGTCGCCCTGGTCATCGGCGGAGGCCTCAGCCTTCTTGCAAGCTCCAACCCCGACGGACTTGAATGGGCTCTCTTCGGAAACGCAGAAGAAGGCTATGCCGAGAACATGGGTCTTGATGAAGACGACTTCGGTATTGCCAGCGATGCGGCGGATAAGGCTGAATCCATCCAGGAGTCCACGTCATTCCTTCCGGATTATGCTTTCCCGGACAGCGACAGTCCTTTGGGGACCACCGTTTCCGGCATAGTAGGTTCTGCCATAGTTGCCGGACTTGCTGCGGTCATCTGCCTTGCAGGCGGGTTCTTCAGAAAAAAGAAAGCATAGTAAAAAAGCTAATACTTAATGAATAAACTTGAAACAGCTTTGCGGGATCTCTCCGAAATGGACAGGCTGAATTCCATTGATTCGCCTGTCCATAGGATGAGCCCCCTTGCAAAGTTTCTTATTACCATAGCGTATATCGCAGTGACAGTGTCCTTTGACAAGTATCAGCTCAGCAATATGCTGGTCATGATACTCTACCCGGCGTTCATGTTTTCCTTGAGCGGTATCCCGGTAAGGACCTGCTTTTACAAACTGCGCATAGTCCTGCCCCTGGTCATGGCGGTGGGACTGTTCAACCCTTTCCTCGACAGAGTGCCTGTAATGAGGATAGGGTCTTTTGTCGTTACTGCGGGAATGATCTCCATGGTGACCTTGATGCTTAAAGGAGTGTTCAGCCTCACCGCATCTTTCCTTCTCGTAGCCACTACTCCAATGGACTGCATATGTGCGGCATTAAGAAAACTGCACGTGCCGTCCATGCTGGTGACCCTCCTGCTTCTCACCTACAGGTATGCAGGAGTCCTGACCGAAGAGGCATCCGTCATGACGGACGCTTATCTTCTCCGCGCTCCGGGCCAGAAAGGTGTACACATATCGGCCTGGGGCTCCTTCCTGGGACAGCTTCTTTTAAGGAGCATGGACAGGGCGGACGATCTTTACGCCTCCATGAAACTGAGGGGCTTTTCGGGGGAGTTCGCTTATGCAAAAGATGTTAAACTGAGTGCATCCGATACAGTCCTCATGGTTCTTTGCATTGGAGCATTCATTCTTTTCAGACTGGTGAATATTGCAGGCCTTTTGGGCAGCCTGTTCGTATAGATACAGCGAGGTAAACTTATGCTGGAATTCAGGAATGTATCATTTTCATATGAAAAAGAAAGGCCTGTTATTTCGGACCTTTCCTTTAAGATCGAGGAAGGCGAGACCGTAGGCCTCATAGGAGCCAACGGTGCGGGCAAGTCCACCGTCATGAAGCTTTTCCTTGGGCTTCTTATGCCGGACAGCGGAAGCATCCTCGTGGACGGAAAAGAACTGACAAAAGAGGTGCTTTCCGACGTGAGGAAGGCCCTGGGTTTCGTGCTTCAGGATTCGGATGACCAGATGTTCATGCCCACGGTCATAGACGATATGATGTTCGCTCCCTTAAACTACGGCATGAGCCGGGAGGAAGCGGAGGCAAAGGCTGACGAAGTACTGGAAAAGCTCGGCCTTACGGAGCTTAAGAACAGGTATAACCACCGCATATCGGGCGGAGAAAAGCGCATGGCCGCCATAGCCACCATACTCGCCATGGAACCGAAAGTCATATTGATGGACGAGCCCACTGCGGCTCTTGATCCATATAACAGGAGGATGGTCATAAACACCATCAAAGAACTTCCTCAGACAAAGGTCATCACATCCCATGACCTTGACATGATAATGGATACCTGCAGCAGGGTAATATTGCTTTCAAAGGGCAGAGTTGCAGCGGACGGTCCCGCAGAGGAGATACTAAAGGACAAGGATCTTTTGGAAGCAAACCGCATGGAACTGCCCCTCAGGTATTATATGTAACAGCCGGATAACATAAAACAGAACGTGACAAATATGACCAATATGATTCCTGACGAGGAGTATTATAGGGTATAATAAGGGCAGTAGCAGTTTTGTATCAGGAGTAAGAGAGAGGAAAACAAAATGATTCAATGCATGGATTCCGATAATATCCATCGCAGGCTCAAAAAGATCATCGGTCAGGTGAATGCCATAGACCGCATGATAGACGAAGACGTGCCCTGTGAGGATATATTGTCGCAGATCAATGCGGCAAAAGCGGCCCTCCACAAGACCGGACAGGTCATACTCGAAGGGCACATAAGGCACTGCGTGCTTGAAGGTATCCAGAACGGAGATGCCGAAGAGACCCTGGCCAGATTCACAAAGACCATAGAGCGTTTTGCAAACATGGGATAAGCCAAAAAAAGATCCGGGAGATCTGAACTTGTATGTCAGATCTCCCGGTTTTTTGTGCTTTTTGTTATTAATGTTTTCTTTTGCCTTTACTCGTTTCTCTCTATCCTGGCGACTCCGCTGCTTATTGCAGCTCTTGCGACAGCGTCGGCAACAGCCGGTCCTACGCGCTTGTCAAAGGCAAGGGGCAGGATGTAGTCTGCGCTGAGTCCGTCGGATTCGGCAAGGTCTGCAAGGGCAAAGGATGCAGCCTGCTTCATCTCTTCGTTTATATCGCTTGCCCTTACGTCGAGAGCTCCTCTGAAGAGTCCCGGGAAGGCCAGCACGTTGTTGATCTGGTTCGGATGATCACTTCTTCCAGTTCCCACTACGGCGGCTCCCGCTTCCTTTGCATCTTCCGGCTCTATTTCCGGTACGGGGTTTGCCATGGGGAAGACTATGGCCTTGTCAGCCATGCTCTTTATCATTTCCTTTGAAACTATATGGGGTGCGCTGACTCCGATGAATACGTCGGCTCCTTCCAGGGCGTCGGTGAGTCCTCCGCTGAAGTTATCGGGATTGGTTATCCTGGCCATTTCTTCCTGTGCCGGGTTCATCTGAACGCCTTCTGCATCAGCCAGTATGCCGTAGCGGTCTACCATGAGCAGATGCCTTACGCCCAGGTTCATGAGGTGCTTTCCTATGGCTATGCCTGCAGAACCTGCGCCGTTGATAACGACCTTGGCTTCGGAAATATCTTTATCGACTACCCTGAGAGCATTGATGAGGGCTGCGCCTACGACTATGGCCGTTCCGTGCTGATCGTCGTGGAACACTGGTATGTCGCAGAGCTCCTTGAGTCTTCTTTCGATCCCAAAGCATCTGGGAGCGGATATATCCTCAAGGTTGATGCCTCCGAAGGATCCTGAGATCATGTATATGGTGTTGACTATTTCGTCCACGTCCTTTGACCTTATGCAAAGAGGGAAGGCATCCACGTCGCCGAAGGCTTTAAAGAGAGCGCACTTTCCTTCCATTACGGGCATGCCCGCTTCCGGCCCTATATCGCCAAGACCCAGGACTGCGGTTCCGTCGGTGATGACAGCTACCAGGTTGTGGCGCCTTGTGAGTTCAAAGGACTTTTCATAGTCCTCCTGTATCTCAAGGCAGGGTTCTGCGACTCCCGGCGTATAGGCGATGGACAGTTCGTCCTTGTTGGTGACGGGAACGCGGGAAACTACTTCTATCTTTCCTTTCCATTCAGCGTGAAGACGCTTGGCTTCCTCGTTGTAATCCATATTATCCTCCTTATATATCAAACAAGAATTCAGTTTAAACAAATACAGCTGATGCAGGGCATCAGAACAAAAGCTTGGTCAAAATACTTGCAACTACCAGCACCAATGCTCCGCATATGCGGGTAGAGATCTGAGCGAAGGGCAAAAGCTCCATGCGGTCCGCCGCTGAAAGAACGGCTATGTCGCCGGTTCCTCCCATGTTAGTGGTGCAAAGTCCGGCGGTGATGGAAGATTCGATGGGATAGAATCCCACGAGCTGGCCGCCAAGGCCCGCTCCCAAAGCAACGCCGCAGACAACCACGAGGACCAGTATGAGGTAGGTCACTGAGAAGGAGCTGATGACGGCGCCAAGGTCTATCATGGATGCGCCTATTCCGACCAGAAGGGCCTGGGTCCAGTTGGTCATGACGAACTGGCTCCATTGCTGGGCTGCATATTCGAGCTGTTTTGGCACTATGCCCGTAGCCTTTGCTATTGCGACCAGTATTATCATCCAGGCGTAGGTGTGCACTGCGGGTACTGCCTTGTTGACGTAGGTGCCGAGGAGATAGAAGGTCATGGCCGTTATGAGGCCCATTCCCATGAGCTTTACATCCTGGGCCGGGGCTTCGCCTTCCGACATGTCTTCCTGATTCTTACGCATGAGTTTTCCTTCGCCGTTGATCGACGGGAACTTCTGACCAACTCTTGCCAGCACGCCGGCAAGGACTATGGCGGTAACGTTTCCAAGGGTGGATGCAGGGATCATGCGCGACATTATCTCCCCTGCGCTTTCAAGATGCAAGGCTTCAGCGTACATTCCGGACAAAGGTACGACGCCGGCTCCCATGCCGCCTCCCATCATAGGTATGGCTATATACATGATAGCATCTGTGAAACCGTAGCCCATGATGGCTCCGACCAGGCCTACCAGTAGGCAGCCAAGAGTCATGGCACATAGGGCGACGGGAAGAAATCTTACCGATGCCCTCAGAAGAAGGGATCTGCTCATGCCCAATATGGAACCGGTTATGAGAGCTGCTATATAGAAATTGAGAAAACCCGTGGTGTTCATAAAGGAGTCTATATTGCTGACTACCTTTTCAGGTATGACTCCCGTATAAACAAGGACGGCAGAAGCGAATATACATACTATCGCTCCGCCGCCCAGGTAGGTCTTTACTATAGGGGTATTGTTTCCGATCCAGTTGAAAAGGGCTCCGAATACCATCATTACAAGGAACGCTCCGAGCATACCGCCCGGCAGCCATCCGAGGAGCATGGCAACGAAAACGAGAGCGAAGATCAAGAGGAAAAGGGGCAATTTAAAGCCGAAGATCTCGATGTTGAGAATGCCTTTGGCTCCGGAAGATTCTTTCATGTTGCGACCTCCAGAAGAAAAACAGATTAGATATAAATTCCATAAAATAGCAACGGGTAACCGCTGCCCGCTTTTAACTATACCATATGCGGGGCTTTTGGAAAGCAAAATTTTTTAAAGAGCAATAAATATCTTCTTTTTTTCATAGCTCTTGCCGAAGCCTGTTCCTACAAGGCGGTGCTTGTGAGAAGAGGCCAGTAAATATCGTGACATGCTCGCCCGGCCTATAGAGGCCGGGGCTTCCTGCTCAAGAGAGGCAACCCTCTCAGATATAACAGGCTATCCCCGCGTGCCCCGCGGTTCTAATGATCTCTAAGGCCTTCAGGATATAGCCTTAAGGCCTTCGTTTTTTATGTTTATTGCCGCATTTACATCTCTGTCTATTATGCATCCGCATGCAGGACATACCCACACTCTGTCAGAAAGTTTGAGATCGCTCTTTATATATCCGCAGTGTCTGCAGGTCTTGGAGGAAGGATACCACTTGTCTATCGCGATGAGCTTTCCTCCTTTTTCCTTCAGCTTGTATGCAAGACATGTTCTGAAACTTCCGAATGCGTTGTCATTCGTTGCCATGGCAAGATGAAGTCCTCTTGCCATGTCTTTGTAGTTTATCCCTTCCACAAAGACAAAGTCATAAAGAGATGCAAGTCTTCTGCTCTCCTTATGCTGCCAGTCATTTCTTTGGTTTCTGACCTTTTCATGCGCAAGTGCGACCTTTCTTCTTTGTTTATTGTAGTTTCTGCTTCCTTTTACCATATGAGAGAGTCTTCGTTGCTCTTTCGCAAGTTTCTTTTCTGCTTCTCTAAAGAAGTGAGGCATGGAAGCAATATATCCGTTGCTGTCTACGTAAAATGATGGGGAACTGTAATCAAGTCCTATAGAGTTCTCTTTATCAAGAGATACTATTGTTTCAGGCGCTTCATATTCTGTAAGTATAGACACAAAGTATTTACCGCTCGGTTCTCTGCTTACAGTAACGCTCTTGATGAGATGGTCATTGGGAATTTGTCTGTGCAGCCTTATCCTTACTTCTCCCACTTTAGGCAGTCTTATCCTCTTCCCGCTTATCCTGATATTACCGTTTACGAGATTCGTGGTATAGCTCTGCCTTGGATTCTTTTTGCTTTTGAATTTGGGAAACCCAATGCTCTTATCTCTGAAGAAGTTCCTGTAGGCTGTTTCCAGCTGAAGCTGTGCATTGGCAAGCGCAAGGCTGTCCACTTCTTTTAGGAATTCACACTCCTTCTTGTACTGAGCAGGAGTATTTTTAAGCATCTTACCGGTTTCTTCATAATATGCTATTTTGTCTTCAAGCATTTTGTTATATACAAATCTAGCAGCGCCAAAAGTTTTCGAAAACATTTCCTGCTGCAGACTGTCCGGATAGATCCTAAACTTGTATGCTTTGTTCTCTTTCACTTGTGTATCTCCCATCCCAATATTAGGATACCACAAAAAGAACAAATGTTCAAGTAATATTTTACAGCGGCGATGGGTTTATAAAGTGTACTAAGGTGTCTGTATTTCCAATCCTCAGATGATAAACAATGTGGTATACTAACAGGGAAGTATATACGTATATCAATGAGTTAGGCGCTTCATCCCCTCCCTAATACCAAATATTTGAGGAAGGGGAATTCGCGCTGATTTTTCGTTAAAATTATACTTGACAATACCCCCGGGGGTATGTATAATTCGTCTCTTAAAAGCAAAACGCATATGCTTTGAATATGGAGGAAACTTAAAAAAATGAAAAAAAGTTACAAGATCGACGTCGACTGCGCAGCATGCGCAGAAAAGATGGAAGTTGCAGCCAAGGAAACAGCAGGAGTCAAGGATGCTGTAGTCAGCTTCATGACACTCAAAATGAAGGTCGAGTTCGAAGACGGAGCCGACCCCGAAGCTGTGATGAAGGAAGTTTACGCAAACTGCAAGAAAGTCGAAGACGACTGCGAGATCTATCTGTAGTATGAATCAATGAGAGCATCCGGCAAAACCGGATGCTTTTCATGCATAGGCAATCATCATGAATAAAAAACAGAAAACACTGCTCTGGCGAATCATCATCGCCGCAATATTCTTCGTACCCCTTTATCTCATTTCAGAGGAGTTCATACACATCGAAGGTTTTCCGCATTGGGCGCTCATAGTGCTGTTTCTGGTCCCCTACCTTCTCGTGGGACACGACATCATAAGAAAAGCCTTTCAGGGCATCAAAAACGGACAGGTATTCGATGAAAACTTCCTCATGACCATAGCCACCATAGGAGCCATAGCCCTCGGAGAGTACGGCGAAGGCGTAGCCGTAATGCTTCTCTACCAGGTGGGAGAACTCTTCCAAAGCTACGCCGTGGGTAAGAGCAGAAGGAATATCACGGAGCTCATGGACATACGTCCCGACTATGCCAACATAGAAGAGGACGGCAAACTCGTCCAGGTAGATCCTGACGAGGTCGAGGTGGGCAGCATCATAGTCATCCAGCCCGGAGAGAAAATCCCCTTGGACGGTGTAGTGGTCGAAGGCTCATCCAGCCTCAATACCAGCGCTCTCACAGGCGAGAGCCTTCCTAGAAAGGTGGAGGAAGGCAGCGAGGTCTTTTCCGGCAGCATCAACATGTCGGGAGTCCTCAAGGTGCGCACCACCACGGAGTTCGACGAGTCCACAGCATCAAAGATCCTGGACCTTGTGGAAAACGCCGCATCGAGAAAGTCAAAATCGGAAAACTTTATCTCCAAATTTGCGAGATACTATACACCCATAGTCTGCGTGGCAGCTCTCGTTCTTGCAATAGTTCCGCCCCTTGTTATATTGCTTACCAGCGGAGTCGGCACGGGACATCACGCTTTGTGGCACGTATGGAAGGACTGGATATTAAAAGCCTGCACCTTCCTTGTCATAAGCTGCCCCTGCGCAGTTGTCATCAGCATTCCCTTGAGCTTCTTTGCAGGTCTCGGCGGTGCCAGCAACCAGGGCATACTCATAAAAGGATCAAATTACCTTGAGACTATGTCTCAGGTCAAGACCATAGCTTTTGACAAGACCGGTACTATAACGAAGGGCAACTTTGCAGTCACCACGGTGCACAAGAGCCCCATTGACGAAAAGAAGCTTCTGGAGTATGCCGCACATGCGGAAGCCCACTCTTCCCATCCCATAGCAAGAAGTGTAAGGGAGGCGTACGGGAAATATATCGATATGAACCGAGTTGCGGATCTTGAGGAGATCAGCGGGCACGGCATAGTAGCCAAGGTGGACGGAATCGCCGTCGCCGTGGGCAACGACAAACTCATGGATAAGCTCGGTATAGAGCATGAAGAATGCGAACATGTGGGTACCGTCCTTCACGTGGCCCTGGACAATGTCTACAGCGGGCATATAGTGATAGAAGACGAGATCAAGCCAAACGCAAAAGAAGCAATGGTGGCTCTCAAAGCGGCCGGCGTCGAAAAACTGGTCATGCTCACGGGGGATGCCGAAAACGTTGCAAAGAGCGTTGCGGCTGAGGTCGGGCTTACAGATTACAGAGCCCAGCTTCTTCCCGCAGACAAGGTCAGCTGCGTCGAAGAGCTCTTAAAGGAGTGTACCGGAAACAAACGCCTGGCATTCGTGGGAGACGGCATCAACGACGCCCCGGTACTTTCAAGAGCAGACATAGGAATCGCCATGGGAGCCCTTGGTTCCGACGCTGCTATCGAAGCCGCCGACGTGGTCCTCATGGACGACGATCCCAAGAAGATAGCAAAGGCCATCAAGATCTCAAGAAAGTGCATAAATATAGTGAAGCAGAACATAGTATTCGCTCTTGGGGTGAAGGTAGTCTGCCTCATACTTGCAGCCCTCGGCATAGCCAACATGTGGGTAGCCATAATCGCAGACGTAGGCGTCATGATACTTGCAGTCCTCAATGCCATCAGATGTCTCTTCGTTAAGAATCTATAATACAAACGATCAAGGATGCCTTGAAAAAGGCATCCGCTTTGTTGGAGATATATATGAAAAATGAAAAAACACTCGATTTGACGACGGGCGTCATATGGAAGGTTCTCCTGGCCTTTGTTCTGCCCATCCTTGCCGGCACCCTTATCCAGCAGCTGTACACAGTAGTGGATGCCGTTGTGGTGGGGCAGTTTGCGGGAAAGGCAGGTCTTGCAGCCATAGATTCCGTATATACGCTGTTCAAATTTCCGTTGAATTTCATGTCGGGACTTTCGGCAGGGGCCACCATAGTAGTGTCGCGGCTTTTCGGAGCCGGTGATGAGCATAGGCTCAGAGATTCGATCCGGGCCGCATTCACCATAGCCATCGCTTTAGGTCTGTTGTTTTCTTTTGCAGGTGCTTTGCTTGCACCAAAGCTCATAGGCCTTATGTCCGTTCCTGAGGATATAAAAGACCAAACTCTTGTCTATGTGCGCATATATTTCGGCGGCCTTTGGACCATGACGCTCTACAACATGATAGCCGGCATACTTAGGGCTTTCGGCAATTCCAAAAGCCCCCTGAGGATACTCATAGTTTGCTGCATAATGAATATAGCAGGAGATCTCCTCTTGGTAGGCGCTTTTCATATGGGCGTTGCAGGAGCTGCTGTCGCCACAGTGCTTTCTCAGCTGGTCAGCGTCATCCTGGCTCTTTGGGCCCTCAGGAAAACGCATCAGGAACAAAGACAGCCGGGGATATGCGCCAAATGGACGGACATATGGAAGATGCTTTCCATAGGTTTTCCTCTTGCCCTTCAGAGCATACTCTTCCCTGTGGCCAACTCCATCATACAGGCTGCGATCAACAAGATGGGAACGGATATTATAGCGGCGTGGGCAGTATGCGGCAAGCTAGATATGCTCATCTGGTTCGTATCTGACACAATGTCTCCCGCGCTTTCCACCTATACCGCTCAAAACCTCGGAGCCGGCAAGAAGGAGCGTGTCATGCGCGGTAATATGACAGGAATGGGATTTTCAGTAGTAACGGTCGCAGTCATCAGCGTATTGTTGTTTTTGTTCCCGGGACCTTTGGGGAATCTCTTTGTGACTGCGAAAGATACGGCAGTTTTATCACCGATGATCGTCCATTATATGCGCATCATGGCTCCGTTTTACGTCTTTTATGCTGTTGCAGAGGCTTTCTCGGGAGCATGCTGCGGAATGGGAGATACGGTCAGCCCGATGATTGTAACACTTATTTGTACCTGCGGTCTCAGAGTCCTTGCCATATTCTTCGTTCTGCCTCACTTCGGGACTATGGACTGTATCGTTTGGATCTATGTGGCTTCGTGGATAGTTACAGGACTTGCATTCACTTTTATGTTTCTTTTCAAGGTGCGGAAGATATGCAGGGATGAAAACGGAGAGACCGCATAGGCTTGACTCCTGATTGCCGTATATCTGAGAGGAATGATATATTCTATGTGCAATGCTTGGCTCGAAGGAGAGAGGAGGTCGTATGGCAACTGTAAACATATATGAACAGTATTTTGAAGCGGATCTTACCGCAAACGGTGTGAAGCGCCGCGGTGCCCTGGTCATGCTCATCGCAGATTCCGATGCAGGGAATTTAAAATATGAAGCGGCGGTCACGTTTTTCCCTCACAGAGACGATGAGGACTACGCAGTATCATACGATGCGTATTTCAGCAAAGTCCTTTTCGAAGGAAAGGGAAGAAGGTCGAAAAAGAAAGATCAAACCTTTCGTTGTGAGATCAAAAAACATATAGACGAACTGGCCACTGCAGCCGGAGGGACAGTTTTTTGGGATAAACCTTTAAGAGAAGCGAGGGAAGAATGTCCGTTGTAGCAACCCAAAAATAAACAAAGGCTAATTGTAGCCTTTGACAATTGATATATAAACATATAGGCAATACAATTAGATAGGAGAACAGTTAAAGGAAAGTCGGGTAAGAATCCCGCACAAGGCCGTTGCTGTGATACGGACCGCTTTGGTCCGGTAAGTCAGAATGCTTTATCTGTTTTACCGCATATTTGCGGCATACTTTTGCTCTGCGGACTTCCGGAGGAAAGAACAGGTTATTTTGCTTATCCCTTTCATCACAAACCGCAGAGAGACCTGCGGTTTTTTGCTTGGAGGAATTGAAAATGGACCATTTGAAAGAGATAAAGGACTATTGGGATCAGCGAAGTCACGGCTTTTCCGATGCTATAAACGAGGAGTTAGGCAGCCGGCTGGGAGAAGAATATAAAGAGAGATTCAAAATACTATTTGGCGATGATCCTCTCGATATACTTGACGACGGGGCGGGAGCAGGTTTTTTCACCATGCTGCTCGCATCCCTCGGACACAGAGTCACGGCCATAGATTATTCCGACGGCATGGTCGGATATATAAAGGAGAATACGGCCAAAAGAGGTCTTGCAGCGGAAGTCTATCAAATGGATGCCCAGGATCTTAAATTCGAAGATGAAAGCTTCGATGCTGTTGTCCAGCGCAACGTCATATGGAACTTAGACTCTCCCGAAGAGGCCTACTCCGAGATATACAGAGTCTTAAAGCCGGGCGGGATCTTTTTCATAGACGACGGAAATATGTATCTGGCGGCTCATGATGAGGAATATGCAAAGGAAGCCGAAAAACGAAGGGCCGAATTCGAAGCCATGAGAAAAAAGGAAGACGTCACCCCCGGAAGTCACTACAAGCACAACCCGGAGAACGTTGATTTCTCCATCATCGAAAAGATAGCCGCGGAACAGCCCATGAGCTACCGAAGACGCCCCCAGTGGGATCTGGACCGGATGATAAGGCTCGGATTCAGGGATATGAAGGTGCAGATCTTCGGAAAGGACCTTCCCGGCAGATTCCTGATCGCCGCAAAAAAACCGGAATAGACGATGCAAGATCCCGGAGCCGACCCGGATCAATAAGATATAAGGCGCGGTGCGCATTATATACACAGCTTGTTATCGATCTTTTTTAAAAAAGGAAGGAAGAAAAAATGAAAAAAATCATCAAAGTAATTTGCCTCGTGCTTGTTCTTTGCATGGCACTGCCTTTAGCATCCTGCGGTAAAAAGAACGAGCCGGCAGAGGACAAGCACCTCAACGTAGCTATCTATTGGAATGCTAACGTCAACCCCCTCAACGGCTGGGGCGGCTGGTGGACCATGCGCTACGGTATAGGTGAAACGCTCCTCACAATGGACACAAACATGAAGCTCGTCGAGTGTCTTGCAGACAGCTATTCCATCGAAGACGATGGAACGACCTTCAGATTCCACATCCGCAAGGGCGTCAAATTCTCCAACGGAGATGAACTTCAGCCCAAGCACGTCGTAGAGTGCATCAAGATGACGGCGGAACAGAACACCAGAGGCTATCAGCTCAAACTGGCTTCTGCAGAGGTTGACGGCGAATACGCAGTATTCCACACCACAGAGCCCTATGCGGCATTCATTTACGTCATCACGGAGCCTATGTGTATAATCGTAGACACGGATGCGGACATGTCCAATCTTGACATTTATCCGACCTGCACGGGTCCCTACAAGGTCATCGATCACGTAAAGGATGAGAAATGGGAGCTCGAGGCCAACGAATACTATTGGAAAGGTGTTCCCGAGATCAAGTATATAACGAACTACAACATAGGTGCAGATACCAGGATCCAGTCTCTCCTTGCAGGAGACATCGACATGGCATATTCTCCTTCGACGGCAACACTTCCTCTTATGGAAGGCCACAGCGAACTTAAGAGAATAGATGCTCTCGGAACCAGAGAAAGCGACTATGCCGTAAACTGCAGAGAAGGGCGTCCGACGGCAGACAAGAATCTCCGTCTGGCCCTTGCTTATGCTCTTGACAGAGCTGTGCTTGCTCAGATCTCAGGAAACGGAACTGCGGAACCTCTCGCAAAGTGCTTCCCTGACAGCACCGGATATGATCTCAAGAACGTAAACGCTCCTGATTATGATCTTGCAAAAGCTGCGGAATATCTCGAAAAAGCAGGATATACACAGAAGAGTGCTGACGGATATGTTCTTGACAAGAACGGCAATGAGCTCGAGCTCAAGATCCTCATCTCCAGTTCATCCAGCACGGCTGTTGCCGCCGCTATGATAGATATGTGGAAGGCAGTAGGCATCAAGGTCTCTTTGGATCAGCAGGAGAACGTGAAGGACAAGAGGACCGCAGGTGATTTCGATATCCTCGCAAACTCCGGATGGCAGACCATGAACAACGGAGACGGACAGTCTTACATGACGAACAGATGGTCTAAAGACGGTACTGACAATTATGTTGGCTTCTACTCCGAGGAATTCGAGGAAGTAGTTAAAAAACTCAACAAGGCCTTTACCCCTGAAGAGAGAGCAAAGCTTTTCGGAGAAGCAGCTCAGATCATCGCAGATGAGTGCCCTGCCATTTTCTACGCGGCAACTGCAAACTACGATGTTATCAACACAGAAAAGATGAACGACATCGTCATCTATCCTATTGACTACTATGTGCTCGATAACACCTGGACGATGAAATAGTTAATACTTTTTTCATTCTGGCAACTTGCCCGGGATCTCATTTCCGGGCAGTTGCCCTCCTTACTATATATGCAGATCGGATAGATCATGAAAGATGAAAGCCCGCGGGTCCATAGCCCGGGACTTTGATTTTTCCAGATCTATGTACAGAGGAAAAGCATATGCGAAAACAAATAAGAGAAAGAATGATCTCTCTGGTGATAATCCTCATAGGACTGTCTATTCTTACCTATGGTCTTTTGTTTCTGCTGCCGTCGGATCCTGTGGATGTTCTCATCGATTCTTTGGGGCTACCTCACGAACCGGAGACCATAGCGAGATTCAACAAGCAGTACGGCTTTGATAAACCGTTCTGGGTGCAATATTGGAACTGGCTGAAAAATGTCTTTCATGGAGACTTCGGCTACTCCGTTAAATATGCTATGCCGGTCAATGAGGCCTTGTGGAGAAAACTCCCCAATACCATAAAGCTTGCGTGCAGCTCCTTTATAACGATGATAATCATATCGTTTCCGCTGGGGATACTTTCGGCTGTATACAAAAACAAGGTTGCCGACTATATTATCAGATTCCTGTCATTCATCGGTGTGTCCATTCCGTCATTCTGGTTCGGAATGATGATGATCTATCTGTTCGGAGTGGAGCTCAAGTGGCTGCCTGTTGCAGGCTTTACATCCTGGAAGGGTCTCATAATGCCGACTCTTACCCTTGGCATTACGAATTCTGCTTCGTACATACGACGTATAAGGGCTGTAATGATAGAGCAAATGTCCGAAGAGTATATTTCAGGACTTAAATCAAGAGGCATCAGCAAGAGGCGCATCATATTCCGGCACGTTCTACCCAACTCCCTTCTTGCAGTCATCACCATGCTGGGCATGTCTTTCGGAGGCATGCTGGGAGGCACTATGATAGTAGAGACCATATTCGGATGGAACGGTATAGGCTCAGCGGCCATGGGCGCCATTACGGCAAGGGATTACTACCTGGTCCAGGGATACGTCCTTTGGATGGGTTTCATCTACGTAATAGTCAACCTGGTCGTAGATATATCATACCAGTTCATCGATCCTCGTATCAGAAGGGGGATGCAGCAGAAATGATGAGTACTTCAAACGCGGCAAGCGTAAAATCAGCGAAGAAAATCAAGAAACCCATGAGCAAAGCTAGAAAAAAGGCCTGGATCAAGTTCAGCGTTGCCATGTTTTTCGCCATCCTTTTCGTATGCTTTTCGATCTTTGCAGGTCTATTCTCTCCCTACGATCCTCTGGAGACTCATTACGATCACATGCTCGAGGCTCCAAGCCGCCGCTTTATATGCGGTACCGACCAGCTGGGAAGAGACATATTTTCACGTCTTTTGCACGGAGGCAAAACCTCTCTTCTCATAGCCTTTCTGGTCACCGGCATAGTAGCTTTCGTGGGCATTTTTATAGGGACTGCGGCAGGCTTTATCGGAGGCGTATTCGACGTTCTCTTTATGAGACTTTGCGATATACTCATGGCCTTCCCCGGCTCCATATTTACCATTGCTTTGGTCAGTTTCATAGGAACGGGTATACCCAACCTGATACTGGCCATGTGCCTTACCAGTTGGACGGGCTTTGCCAGGATCAGCAGGTCTTTGGTCCTTTCAGTCAAAAACAACGTATATATAGAGCAGGCAAGGATGGGAGGTGCTTCGGATTGGAAGATACTCATGGTATACATCATCCCGAACGTACTTCCGTCCCTTCTCGTCAACATATTTCAAAGCATAGGCGGAAAGCTCCTTACGATCTCGGGCCTTTCGCTCCTGGGCCTTGGATCACCCCAGCCTACGCCTGAATGGGGTTTTATGCTTTCGGAAGGAAAGAACTTCATGTATCAGGCTCCGTGGATGCTCACGTTCCCCGGTCTTATCATCCTGATAAACGTCGTCATTTTCAACCTTCTTTCCGACAGTATACAGGAGCTCATGAATCCAAAGGAAAGTGTCTGGTAGGAGGGAAAAGCCATGAGTTTACTTGAAGTAAGAAACTGCACTATCAGATATCAAAACGGAACCCCGGCTGTCAGCAACGTGTCCTTTAGCGTTGAAAAAGGAGAGATAGTGAGTCTTGTGGGCGAAAGCGGCAGCGGCAAGACCACAATGATAAGAGCTATCCTCGGACTTCTGCCTCCCGGAGGCAAGGTTACCGAAGGCGAGATAGTTCTGGACGGCAGAGATCTTTTAAAGATCTCAGAACATGAAATGCAGAATATACGGGGCAGGGAAATCGCCATGATATTTCAAGACGTGGGCCTTTCTATGGATCCCGTCAAGCTCATAAACAAGCAATATGTAGAGGCTATACAGGTCCACGAAGATATATCAAAAGAAGAAAGCTATGACAAGGCTGTGGATATGCTAAGGCGCATGCACCTGCCAGATCCGAAAAGAGTCATGGCATCATATCCCTTTGAACTGTCAGGAGGTATGAAACAAAGGGTCGGCATAGCTATGGGCATGACTACACAGCCGAAAATACTTCTCGCCGACGAGCCTACCTCTGCCCTCGATGTGACCATACAGGCCCAGGTCGTAAGGGAAATGAAAGAGCTCAGAGACAAGTACGGAGCGACCATAATACTCGTTACCCACAATATGGGCGTTGCGTCCTACCTTTCCGACAAGATAGGCGTCATGTGCAAAAGTGAGATGGTCGAATACGGGCCGAGAGATGAGATCATATTTTCACCGAAGGAGCAGTATACGAAGGATCTCATAGAGGCCGTTCCTAAGATGGGAGGTAAACGTTTTGCAAAGTAGCGAACCACTTCTTAAAATCACAGATGTATGCAAAGAGTTTCCCGTTAAGAAACAGACCCTCTATGCCGTATCGGACGTGAGCCTTACTCTCGAAAGGGGCGAGTCTTTGGGTCTTGTGGGCGAAAGCGGTTGCGGCAAGAGCACCCTTGCCAAAATGGTCGCCGGGTCCCTTCCCATAACTTCAGGGTCCATCACCCTGGATGGAGTGGACTACACCAAGCTGCCGAAGAGGGAGTTCAGGCAATTCAGAAGAAACATACAGATGGTGTTTCAGGATCCTTTGAGCTCATTCTCTCCCAGGATGAGGATAGGGAAATACCTTTGCGAGCCGAGAGTCAATTATGATCATGTACCTGTGGAGACAGCCATGGATGAAGCCAATGAGCTTCTTGAAAAGGTAGGACTTCCTGCGGAATTTACAGATCGTTATCCGCACGAGCTTTCCGGCGGGCAACTGCAGAGGGTGGCCATAGCAAGAGCCATTGCCATAGATCCCAAGCTCCTCATTTGCGATGAGGCTACGGGAGCCTTGGATGTGTCCATACAGAACCAGATAGCAAAGATACTTGTGGACCTGGTCGAGGAGAGAAATATTGGTTGCCTCTTCATAGGGCATGACCTGGCTTTCGTCCGGAGCGTTACCCAAAAGACGGCCATAATGTATCTCGGGCGTGTAGTCGAATATCTTTCCAGCGAGACGCTGGAACAGGAATGCGCTCATCCGTACACGAAAGCTCTTCTCGGTTCCATACTTGATGTATATTGCGATCAGGAAGAAGAGATAGCCGCCATGTCAGGGGAACCGGTCAGCCCGGTGGGAAAACAGGAAGGCTGCCCCTTTGCAAAAAGGTGCCCGAACTGTACGACCCTGTGCAAAAGCAGCATACCCAAGCTCGAGCCGGTAAATGCGTATCACAAGTTGGCGTGCTTCAATCCGATGTGAGAATGAGCAGCTCGGAGCAAAGATGTCTCCGGGCTTTTTGAAAACGAGGAAAAACATATGCAGATAGCCATTTACGGAAAAGGCGGTATAGGAAAATCCACCGTCAGCGCAAACCTTTCGGCAGCCCTTGCGACCTTAGGGTGCAAGGTGCTTCAGATAGGCTGCGACCCTAAACACGATTCTACAAGACTTTTGCATCACGGACAGCGGGTCACCACTGTCCTTGATTATATCCTGAACACTCCCCCGGACGATCAGAAGGCCTCGGACATCCTTATGGAAGGGTATCTGGGTACGGGTTGCGTAGAGGCGGGTGGCCCAAGGCCCGGAAAGGGCTGCGCCGGAAGAGGGATACTCACAAGCTTCGACTTCTTAAACGAACACGATGTTCTAAAGCCTTACGATACTATCGTTTATGACGTTTTAGGCGACGTGGTCTGCGGTGGTTTTGCTGTGCCCGTAAGACCTCAGTACGCCCAGGCCGTGTTTCTTGTGACCAGCGGAGAAGCCATGTCCATATATGCGGCCAACAATATACTGAGCGGCATCAGGAACTTAGACGAAGGCGGCAGGCGCATAGCCGGGATAATATACAACTCAAGAGGAGCTGGGGATGACAAGCAAAAGGTCATGGAATTTGCCGAGGCTGTAGGCCTTCCCGTATGTCTTCAGATACCGAGGAGCGAAAGCTTTCTCGAAGCAGAAAAGGCAGCTCTTACCCAAGTCGAGATGGACCGGGGTTCCAGGGAAGCAAAGCTGTTCCTTGAGCTTGCAGCAAAGATAAAAGAAGGTCTGACCCTCTATCCTTCCATGCCCCTTGATGAGGACCAGATGGAAGCCTTCATGCAGGGGAAGGATATTCAGGAGCTCCGAAGCGTCGCAGTCAAAAAAGAAGAGCCTTTACTTTCTTCCGATTGCGACAACTGCCCCGAAGCAGAGCCGGAGAAATCAAAAGAGGACAATGAT
>JAFZSM010000131.1 GCA_017619385.1 Bacillota bacterium | reverse complement strand
CCCTGAAGGCGGCGGCGGGGGAGGCGGCGAACCCGGCGGAGAAGGCGGCGGAGAAGGCGGCGGTGATGAAGGCGGAGGTGACGCCGGCGGCGAATCCGTTACCGATCATGTCCTTCGTTTGCTTAATTTATTCTAGATCCAATAAAAAAGGCCCCGGGGCATGCTCCGGGGCCATAAAAAATACAGAAATAAAAAACGAGGCTGGCGCCTCGTCTATGGTGGACGATATAGGACTCGAACCTACGACCTCCTGCACGTCAAGCAGGCGCTCTAACCAGCTGAGCTAACCGTCCGCAACAGTGATATAATACTTTATCTTTGAACGATTGTCAATCGGAGGTATGAAATGAATTTAAATGCAGGGCAAGTTTTAGACATTGCCGTACTGGTTTTCATCGCTGTTGCCGCGATCGCCGGTGCAATAAAAGGGCTTTTCAAAAGCATAATGGGCTTTGCTGTCATAGGTCTTTCCATATTTGCGGGATATAAGCTGGCTCCGCTGGTGACGCCCAAAGCAGTGGAATGGGTCTATCCCAAAATGTCCGACAAGCTTCTTGCCATCGCGCAGAAAAAGCACATAGACCTTTCGCTTTTGAATCAGGAGCAGATAGACAGCCTGCTCAAATCCATAATGACTCCGGCAACCAGAGTTGTCTGCTGGATCATCATAGCCATTCTCTTTATAATACTCCTCGGTCTGCTCTCTACGCTCCTGGGCGGAGCTATAGATAAGCTTCCCGGAATCAAAGCCACCAATAAGGTCTTAGGCGCAGTCCTCGGAGCCTTCCTTGCGCTTCTTGTTTGCTACATGCTGGTATTCGGGATCTCAAGAGTCGGCATGGGCGGCGCTGTCGAATCCAAATTCGAGGGCAGCATTGCTTACAAAGTCCTTTACTCCTGCGTACCGAAATCCTCGGACGTCATAGGTATCAATCTTCCCGGAGTCGGCGAGATCAATCTGAAGGATTTCTTTAAGAATGACAAAACAGCTCAGTAATTTCAAAAGCTGCACAAGACAGGAAAGAAAAGACATTCTCAAAAGTATAGGACAGCCTGCATTCCGCGAGAAGCAGATTTTCGAGTGGATATGCAAAGCTGTCCTTTCTTTCGATGAGATGACCAACCTGCCAAAAGACTTAAGAAACAGCCTTTCCGAGAGCTACAGCTTTGAAAGTGCTGCAGTCGAACTGGTCCAGGTATCAAAGGACGGGACCCGCAAGTATCTTTTGAAGATGACAGACGGCAATTACGTCGAAGCTGTCTTCATGAAGTACGAATACGGGAACACCTTGTGCATCTCGACCCAGATAGGATGCAACATGGGCTGCGTTTTCTGCGCTTCAGGCATAGGCGGCAAGATAAGAAATCTGGAAGGCTGGGAGATGCTTGACGAATACCTCATATGCAGAAAGGACGCGGGAGAGGACATAAACCACATAGTCCTCATGGGCATGGGAGAGCCTTTTGATAATTATGAGAACGTTGCTGAGTTCTTAAGGCTCATACACGATCCGGAAGGTGTGGGCCTAAGCTACAGGAACATAACTGTCTCCACCAGCGGCCTCATAAAGGGCATAAAGCGCTTTTCAGAGGATTTTCCTCAGGTCAATCTCGCCATATCTCTTCACGCTGCTGATCAGGACGAAAGGCAGCAGCTCATGCCTGTCGCAAAGAGCAACAGGCTTGAAGATCTCATAGCAGCCTGCAGGGAAGTTTCAGAGAAGACCGGACGCCGCATCACTTTTGAATATGCTCTCATAGCAGGTAAAAATGACAGGGATGAAGACGTTAAAAAACTTTCATCGCTCCTTAACGGCATGCTCTGCCACGTCAATCTCATACCCCTGAATCCCGTGGTGGAGAACGGCATGAAAGGCAGCGGAAGGGACGCAGCAAAGCTGTTTGCGGGAAAGCTGGAAAATGCCGGCATAGCTGCTACAGTCAGGAGGTCTCTTGGGCAGGACATAGATGCCGCCTGCGGCCAGCTTCGTAAAAAACACACTTGAGAATAAGGGCTTAAATCGATATAATTAAAGCAGAAGGTATTACTCATAATTTATTAAAAAGGCGGTGATCCCCATGGTTAGATTATTGATCGGGCACAAGGGAAGCGGAAAGACGAAAAAGATCGTCGGACTCGCCAACGAGAGCCTGGACAAAGTAAACGGAAGCGTTGTTTTTATCAACAAGAATTCAAACCTTACTACGGATCTTAAGTACAGCATCAGACTCATCAGCATGAACGATTTTGAAGCTATCACGAACGTAGACGAATACATAGGATTCTTGTACGGAATCATCTCTCAGGACCATGATCTTGAATGCATCTTCATCGACAGCATACTCAAACATGCGGATATCAAGATCGAAAACCTGGAAGACTTCCTCGAGAGACTGAACAGGATATCGACCGAGCACAGCGTGGATATAGTCGTAAGCATATCAGCTGACAAAGAGGACCTCGGTTCATATATAGATAAATACGAAATAGTCGATCTGACAAAATAGTGAAATATTTGTGAAAGAGCCTGAAACCACAGTGTTTCAGGCCCTTTTTTCTTGCCTTTTAGGGCCCTTGACGGTATAATACTTAATTGCGGAAGCTCAGGCCTCCATATTTTGTATTGAGAAAAAACAGGACAGATAATGTACGAAAGAAACGATAAAAGCTGGGTGAAACATATAGACTTCTATATCGTCGACCTGCTTGCCATATTGATCGCATATATACTCGCATATATCACCAGATTCCCTGATATGGGAATGCCCTTTAAGGTGGACCTTTACAGGGACTACCTTGTAGTTTTGGCTATTTCTGAAGTTTTCGGCTCCATGGTGACCAATAATACCAGCGGAATATTGAAGAGGGGTTTTCTGGCGGAAATACTGAAAGTACTGTCCCTTGATGCCATCAGCATAGGTACGGCCACCCTTATCCTTTACGGTGCCCATTCGGGTATCGATTACTCAAGACTTCTCACTCTCTATACCAGTGTGTATTTCGGCGTCATAGACCTGGGCTTTAGAACTATGTGGAAAGCCTTCGTCATCAAGCACAAGCTGTTTACGAGAAGAAGGGTGCCGAGAAGCCTCATTCTTGTGTCGGATCTTGAATCAGCTCCAGGTCTCATAGAAAGCATCAGGAATTACAGTTTAAGTTCCATAGAACTTAAAGGACTGGTCCTTACGGACAGCGACGCAAAGGAAGTTTCGGGAGTTCCCGTAGTAGCGCCTTTTGAGAGCGCCGCTGACTATGTCTGCAGGGAATGGGTTGATGAGATCATGGTCTCAGAAGACGTTCACGGCGGAAAATATGCGGAGTTCCTCGATGCGTGCACCCAGATGGGCGTCACCCTCCACGTGGTGCTTCCCATCAGGAATACGGAGAATGATTCTCAGTTTGTTGAAAAGCTGGGCGACCGCACGGTCATAACCACTGCGTTCTCTAACGTGGAGAGTTGGCAGGCTTTCGTGAAGCGCTTCGGAGATATTGTTGGCGGCATAGTAGGCTGCATATTCACCCTCATAATAGGGATATTCGTGGGACCTGCCATATACATCGCATCTCCCGGGCCCATCATCTTCAAGCAAAAGAGGATAGGAAAGAACGGAAAGCCCTTCTACCTCTACAAATTCAGATCCATGTATCTGGATGCGGAGGAAAAGAAAAAGGAATTCCTCAAAGAAAACATAGTGTCCGACGGGATGATGTTCAAGATGGATTTCGATCCCAGGGTCATAGGAAACAAGGTGCTTCCGGACGGAACACAAAAGACCGGTATAGGCGATTTTATCAGGAAAACGAGCCTCGACGAGTTCCCGCAGTTCTGGAACGTGCTCAAAGGGGATATGTCGCTGGTCGGTACGAGACCTCCTACGGAGGACGAGTGGGTAAAGTACAAGTATCACCATAAATCGCGAATGGCCACAAAGCCCGGTATCACAGGCATATGGCAGACCTCCGGCAGAAATGAGATAACTGACTTCGAAGAGGTCATCAGGATGGATACGGAATATATCACCAATTTCAGCATAGGTCTTGATATCAAACTTCTCTTCAAGACCATAGCAGTAGTATTTTTGAGAAAAGGCGTTAAATAGGCAGATGACTGTAATAGTTACCGGCGGAGCCGGATTCATAGGATCGAATTTCATATTTTATCTTTTGAAAAATCATCCGGATCACAAGATCGTATGTTTGGATAAACTTACGTATGCGGGCAATCTTTCGACGCTCAGTTCAGTTCTTGACCGCATAGTCTTTGAAAAGGCGGACATATGCGACAGAAAAGAAGTTGAGAGGATCTTTGAGGAGCAAAAGCCCGACGTCCTGGTGAACTTTGCGGCGGAGAGCCATGTGGACAGGAGCATAGAAGATCCGGAGCTTTTCCTTAAAACAAACATCATAGGGACTTCAGTCCTTATGGATGCTTGCAGGAAGTACGGTATCAAAAGATTTCATCAGGTGGGTACGGATGAAGTCTACGGAGATCTGCCCCTGGACAGACCGGACCTCTTCTTTACGGAAGAGACCCCTCTTCATACGAGCAGTCCCTATTCATCGTCCAAGGCCGCTGCAGATCTGCTGGTAATGGCTTATCACAGGACCTACGGGCTTCCGGTGTCCATAAGCCGCTGCAGCAATAACTACGGTCCCTATCAGTTCCCCGAAAAGCTGATACCCCTGATGATAGCCAATGCGCTTGCGGACAAAGCCCTTCCTGTGTACGGAGAAGGACTCAATGTGAGAGACTGGCTTTACGTGGAAGACCACTGCAAAGCCATCGACCTCATACTGCAAAAGGGCAGAGTAGGTGAGGTCTACAATATAGGCGGGCACAATGAGATGAGGAATATAGATATAGTAAAACTCATCTGCAAAGAGCTCGGAAAACCCGAAAGCCTGATCACTTTCGTAAAGGACAGGCAGGGGCACGATATGAGGTATGCCATAGACCCAAGGAAGATACATTCAGAGCTGGGCTGGCTGCCTGAGACAAGATTCGAAGACGGAATAAAAAAGACCATAAAGTGGTATTTGGATAATAAGGAGTGGTGGCAGGAAATAGTTAGCGGAGAATATCAAAGCTACTATGAAAGGATGTATGCCAAAAGATAGGCAATAAGCCTTCCTGCGATTCAAAATTTTGGCAAAGAAGAAAAAGAAAAAAAAGAAAAAGGGAGTCAGGCTGGGAAGCATCATATTGCTTCTTGTGATTCTTATCGTACTTGCCCTCGGGACGAGGCTTTACCTGGACGGAAAGACCATGCTCGAGCAGGCTCGAAGCGCCAAGAATGAGTTCGGTGAGATCTTTGATGCGATAAAGGCTGAAAACTACGAAGAGGCCCAGGAAAGGTCGGAAACGCTGCACGGGATCCTTAAAGAACTTAGGGCAAAGCTTGAAGGGCCAATTTGGAGCCATTGCGACCTTATTCCGAAGTACGGTGCTGATTTTAT
This sequence comes from Bacillota bacterium, assembly GCA_017619385.1. Lineage (GTDB taxonomy): Bacteria > Bacillota > Clostridia > Peptostreptococcales > Anaerovoracaceae > RUG13409. Next base: position 16,986 of record JAFZSM010000131.1, on the reverse strand, counting down.
CACGGGCTGCAGACTCATGGATATAGCCGATGAGATGATGGATAAGTATATGGCCGAAGCTTTTGAGCTTCTTAAGGCTTATCCTTTGTCTACGTTGAAAGTGGATAATACTTTCAATGCAGCTGCGGGCATACACTATCTCAATTTCGCGGAGAAGGTCCTGCCCGATGCCGAGGCGGTTGTCGAAGAGATCTCCCATATGAAGATATCCCTTGATAAAGAGAACCTCATAGGCAGGTATACGGTCAAAATACAGGACCTTTTCGACCTCTATCATTCCGCGGAAAAATTCGTACCCTTCCTTAAGGCCATGATAGGAGACGGAGAGGATAAGCTCTATCTTCTCGCTGCACAGAACTCAGCTGAGATAAGGGCCGGAGGAGGCTTCCCCGGATCCATGGGCACCATACGTATAAAGGACGGATATCTCAGCATCGGAGACTTTACAAGCGTTTGGGACGTCCTCAGCCTTGTGATACCCGATGAGGATCTGGTAACATACCAGGAATGGTACCTTTTCTATGCCTGGATGGAATATCCGAGGGATGCCAGCTACGATCCCTACTTCCCCAAGGTGGCATACATCTGGGCTGAGAGTTATGAAGACAGGATGGGAGAGCACATAGACGGAGTCATCTCCATGTCACCCATCATCATACAAAAGATCCTTGCATGCACCGAGGCCATAACCTTGGAGGACGGAACAGTCCTTGACGGGACCAACGCCACAAAGTTCATACAAAACGACATATACATGAAGTATCTCAACGCAGAGGCCATATACTGGGGAATGGAAGAAGGAGATGAGATATCCAATGCACTCTTCTCCAGCATAGCATCCCAGACCATGTCAAAGGTCTTCGAGAGCGTAAATATCGACAATATCCCCAAGTTCATGAAGATGGTCGAAGAGTCCATAAGCGACAGAATACTCATGATGTGGCTCAGAGACAGCGAAGGCCAGGCGGCCATAAAGAGCATAGGGGCTACAGGTGAGTTCAACACAGATCCTGAAAATCCTCAGCTGGGCGTTTACTTCAGCAACAGCAACCCGTCAAAACTCGGCTGGTATCTGGATATGGATATAAACGTCAGCGAACCTACAGTTCTTGATAACGGATCTTTAAGATACAATGTATCGGTCTCTTTGTACAACACCATAGACTGGGGAACAGTATACTATGCAGGCTCATATATCGCCGGAGAGACGGAGCTCGGCTACTTCATCTCATATCTGCACCTCGTAGCACCAAAAGGCGGTTACATAAGCGGATACTGGATGGATAACTGGCAATGGATGGAGGAAGACGAGTACATGGGCAACCAGATAGTCTTTGCCCGTCATTTCTACATAGGACCACAAGAGCAGGTGGTGGCATACTTCGAAGTGACCACGGCACCTGGGGTGACAACTCCCTTAGAGGTGGTCCATACACCGACCCTTCAGGAATACAGATAACAAAAAATCGGCTTTGGATCACCAAAGCCGATCTTTATTATGTGCTAAATTTCTGCTATGAACAGTTCAAGGCCTAGCCTTCCGTCCATGTTTCCTGACTTCATGTTCTTTTCTATTTCAAAGGCTTTGTTCAAGGTCCTCCTGAGATCTGAGGACCTTTTTCCTCTGCAGGAAGCCATGGCTTTTTTGTAGCGGTACTCGTTGACTCCCATCTCCTTTATTATTTCGTAGGAACTTTGGCCTTCTTCCGTCCTTTCCAGGCCCTCCGTCATGATCTCCAGTTGTGATATGAGGAGTCCAAGAAAGCTCAGGACCACTCCCATCTCCTTGGAAGGTGCCTGAGTATCTATGCTTGCATGGAGTATTTCAAGGGCCTTTCCTTTGTTTCCGCTGAAAGCGCAGTCGAGCAGTTTGAATGAATTGACTTCGTCCTGGCCCTGTACCGCACTCAGCATGTCTGACAGACTTAAGTCGTTTTTGTCATACAGCGAGAATATGAGCTTCAGATCGTTCTCGAGATTGAAGAGGGTGTAATCCCTTTCAGGGTCTCCGTAGCCGCAGATCTTTGCAAAGTTGACCATGTCCGTTCTCCCGGCATTCTTTCCCGCTGCCGAGAATCTCTTTGCCATCCAGCCGCCCAAAGTACCGTCATCAAGGGAAGTGAAGTCGTATATTATCCCGCTCTTTGCTATGGCTTTGTAAAGGGCTTTGGTCTTATTCGGTTTTTTTGACGTGAAGACCAGCATGGTCGTGTCCGGGATCTCCGGAAAGTAGTCTATTAATTTTTGGACTTCTGCCGTGCTCATGTCCCTGGGAGCCTGAGCCGTGAAGACATCCGATTCTTCAACTATGACCAGTTTTCTTGTTGACATCATGGGAGGCGTGTCGCAGGCCAGTATTATTGCCGGCAGATCTATGGAATCCTCGGAAAAAACGCTGAGATCCAAAGTTGCTGTGACCGGGTGCAAAAGACCTTCTTTAAGGTAGTCCTTAGACCAGTCGATTAGGAAGTCTTCTTTTCCGCACAGCAAGATGAGCTTCGGAAAGATCCCGCTTTGGGCTCCCGCCTGCATGGTCTTGACTATGGTCCTTGAAGGGTGTTCTTTAGGGGCTGCCTTTGAATACGCCATATCCTGTCCTTTGCTGCGTTGGTGAAGATCAAATACTTGTCATCGGCTTTATTAAAGCAGATCGCTCCGCTCTCATCTGTCCTTGCATATATTATACCGCAAGTATCGAGAAGTTCAATTACCCTGGGAGCGGGATGACCGTAGTTGTTGCCCTCTCCTACGGAAAATACGGCAAAAGACGGAGCAGTTCCTTTAAGGAAGCTTTCACCCGTTGAATTGTTGCTCCCGTGGTGGGCGATCTTCAAAACGTCGCAGTCAAGCCCGGGGTATGCGTCAAGAAGATACTCTTCCCTATGTATATCGGCGTCAGACATGAACAGGAAGCTGCAGCCGTCTATTTCCATGGACGCAACGATGCAGCAGTCGTTTTCATCAAGGCCCGTATCGCCGTAGACGTCCTTATTGCTTACGATCTTTTCTATATGGAAGATCTCGTTCAGTTCGTATATGCCTTTGCAGTGATCCATGTCCTCGTGGGTCACTATGGCCAGATCTATGTCCTTAATCCCGTTTTTGAGAAGGTAGGGTTTAAGGGTGTCTTCAGCTATGTTTGTATAGTAGGATCCCCCTCCGTCTATAAGGATATCCTTTCCTCCGTAGTGGATGTGTATGCAGTCGCCTTGACCTACGTCGAGAAAAGTCACCTTGGAAACAGCATATTCCCATGGGAAGATGCTGCCGGTCACTTTCAGACTGAAAGGGAGAACCACACCTGCGGCGAGCAAAGACGCTTCCAGCAGGGCCAGTTCCGAATATTTGTTTTTCCTGTGCAATATATATCTTGTCTCGGAACAAAGGAGAAAGAAAAGGATGTAATAGATGATGGTAAGTCCTGCGGGAGGAGATGTGACCGCTGCGTTCTTCGTGAATACGGAGCCTATATTGTTTATGAAATTGAGTGCCTTCAGAAACAGAGAAAGGATAGAGGCATCGATATATACAGCATATTCTGAAAGGACCTGCGGCAGGACTGCCGATAATGCAAAGCCCAGAAGTCCGGCGGGTACTATCACTCCAGCCAGGGCTATGGCTATGGGGTTCAAAAGCAGGCTGAAAAGGGAGAAGTTGCTGAAGTGAAAAGCGCAAAGAGGAGCAGTTCCCGCAAAAGCCGCAAGTCCCGGCGCCATGGCTCTTCCTGCTTTATAAAAGAGCTCGCTTTTCGTTTTGTCGGACAGAAGAGAGATCTTTTGAAAGAGCCATGGATAAAATATCGCCATGGTATAAGCTGCGGTAAAGGAAAGCTGCATACCGCTGTCGAAGATGAGGTAGGGGTTTATGAGTAACATGAGCGATGCAATGAAGGATATGGCGGATATGCTGTCATATCTTCTGTCCAGATGGAACGCGATGATCCTGAGGACTATCATCCCGGAGGCCCTAAGTACCGACAGTGAAAAGCCTGACAGGACAGCGTAGCTTCCTATGAGGAGCACGCTGATCAGATCTATGGTCTTGCTCTTCTTCTTTTTGAAAAGCTTTCTTACAAGGTCATAGGTCATGTTCACGTGAAGCCCCGAAACTGCCAGTATGTGGGCTATGCCGTTCTTTTGGAACGAGTCGTAATAATCATCGTCCATATACGATGTTTCTCCGAAGAGTATGGCCGCAACGGTTCCGAAATCCTCTTCCGAAAGGAATGCGTCTGCCGCATCATAAAAGTCCGCTTTAAGGACATTGATCCCGTGTCTTAAGGGGTGCTTTATCTCAAAGGCTTTTATTTTGTACTTGTTGGTGGTGCATATGGTGTATATGCCTTTTCCTTTCAGATATCTTCTGTAATCAAAGGCGCCAGGGTTCCTTCTTCCTTTCGGTATGGATATGGCGCCTGAGACCGTCGCTTTTCTTCCTACATAGTCATAGGCGGTGTGCCTTAAGCCGTCTTCCGGATCCATGACCTTGACCAGGACTTTTTCTCTTCCCGTCTTCACCGTGAAAGCAATGTAATAGTCCTTGATCTTTACTTTGGTCACGACTCCTTCAAAGCGTGTGACCTTCCCTTCGTTTACTATGAGAGAGCTGGGGGATGCATCGAAAAAGAAGCAGCGTATGACTGCAAGAAGAAAGGCTGATATGAGCAATAAAAAGACGGGTCTTCTGATCTTAAACCTCCGGCCCGCCGTAGATATAATATATTAATTGTAAAATATTGTCAACTATTTCAATCCCTTCAAAACCATTAGCGAATTGATGAACCTTGCAACCATCCTGGGATCTTCCAGATAGAAACGGCGTATATAGTCCTCCTGATAGAAACAGATGAAGCTGTTTTCATAGTCGCCCGACACTCCGGGAAGTATGGAAAGGGGCACGTCTATGGCCTCATAGGGATCTTTGTAGTGCATGCCTTTAAAGTCCAGGCTCAAACAACCGTCGCAGTTTTCCACGAAAGTGAAGTCCACGTCTTTGCCCAGTTCCATCATGGATTTGCGGGTCTTTGACTCGAATATTGCATCGGGATCTTTCCAATACTCATGTTCGTATTCAAGCTGGGTCTTGTTCCACGCCGCAATGTTGTCGGGAAGGGACTTGTCATCTGATACGAAAAACATCTCCCTTGTAAGGTCCATGGTCATGCCGCAGGCAGAGCAGCTGAGCTTGCCGTTCTCATCGCTGACTGTATAGAAGCTTCCGCACTTGGGGCACCTGTAAAAGAGCTTTGATACGTTCTGCATAGCGGGCTTTGACTTGGAACCGTAGGTGTATCCTGTGTTCCTTGATTCTTCGCTGATGTTGTATGAAAGAGCAGATCTGAGACCTTCCATTATCTCTTCATTGGAGAGATTTTTGATATCGTCATCGTCGAAGAGAGCTTTAAGCTCACCGCTGATCTTTCCCACCGTCACCCCTTTATATCTGTAAGGGGGCTTTACGAAATATGTGCCGTGGGGCAAAAGCACTGCCACCGGGACTCCCAGTTTTTTTATGAGTTTGGCTGTTGAGTCTTCCATGGGGTTTTCGGTGCTGTCCATGGATACTCTGCCTTCGGGCATCATACCGAGTATGAGCCCTGACTTTACGGTGCGCATCATCTCTTTAATGGCTTTGATATCCGGGATGAACTGTTTCTTCGGTATCACCTGAAGAGCCCTTAGCCCCTTGCCCTGAAATCCTTTGTACAGCTGCTGCGCAGCCACCACGAATCTTGCATATCTTGGGAAGCATGCAAAGAGCATGATGATGGCGTCCACTTCAGAAGGGTGGGCGCTCAACACTATGAAGCTCTTTTTGGATCTTTTCCACTCTTTTACCTTTTTGTCCGTGTGCAGTCTGAAACCCAGCACTATGGTGGATGCGATCCAGAGGACCACAGTGATGCAGTAGTAAAGAAGCTTAGACCAAAAGCTGATTTTTACGGAGTTATCGTTTTTCATACTCTTATTATATCACAGCCTGGCGAAATGATAGACGATTATACAAATAAAAAATCCCCGCAAAGGCGGGGATGGGTATGCTCATGTATCAGCTGAGATATCTGAAGACTCCCTTGACTTTGCCGACTATCTTGCAGTCGTCGACTATTATGGGATCCATTTCTGAATTTCTGGGCTGCAGGCGTATATGGCCGTTTTCTTTGTAAAAGGCTTTTACGGTTGCTTCCGCTTCCAGGTCATCGATCAAAGCGACCACTATATCGCCGTTGTTTGCGGTGCTCTGCTCTTCGACCAGTACGTAGTCTCCGTTGAGTATGCCTGCTTCGATCATGGAATTGCCGTGTACGGAGAGCATGAAGGTGTTGCCCTTTCCGAGCTGTCCTGCGGGAAGGGGGAAGTATCCTTCGATATTCTGTTCCGCAAGTATGGGTTCTCCGGCTGCGACACGGCCTACGATGGGCACTTCTGCGACCTCTTCGTGAAGTTCAGGCTGTTCGCTTTCTATGCCGTATCTGTGCCTTCCCGATTCCTGCTTTATATATCCTGCTTCTCTTAAGACCTCCATAGCCTTATGGACGGTGGACGTGGATTTGATGCCCAGTGCTGCGCACACGTCTCTGGTCGTGGGAGGATAACCTCTTTCCTTCGTGTGCTGCGTTATGTACTCGAGTATGCGTTTTTCTCTTTCTTTAAGTTCGACCATAACTTACCTCCGTATTTATCCGCTACTATTGTAACATCTGAACAAACGTTTGTAAACAAATGTTTTTATAACTTTTTTGAAAAAAATTTTGAGTGTCACCTTCGTGTCACCTTAGGACATTAATATGATCTTGTAAAGTGATTGAAAAGTATCCGTTTGAACGCGGATAGGGTCATAAGCAAGGGGGAAAAGCAATGACAAAGGGGATATGCAACAAGACATCTTTTGTAAGCAATGTTTTATACATGGTCGCTATATTGGTCTTTCCGTTCCTGGGAATGGAAGAGATAAGTGATAACAAGTCTGCAGCCACAGTATAGACCGGCAGCTAAAATGCGTGTTTTAGTGTACTTAATCAAAAAAATGTGATACTCTATAACCCTAGGCATTTTGGGAAAGGAGTTTTTTGATGAAGAAGAAAACTACGCTTAAACGCTTACTTGTGCTTTTAATGGCGCTCTTAATGATATTTTCTCTTTTCAGCTGCGGGAAGCAGAAAGAAGAGGATCTGCCTCCTGAGCAGGATCCGTCCGAAGAGCAGGGCGACGGATCTCCGACGGTCACCTTGAGTCTTAATAAGCTCCTGGAGCTTGCGAACAAGACCTGGACTTTCAACGAGCTCATATCCAGCATATTCACAGACTATGTGGCATATACTGCAGATGACGGCGTCACCATAAAGGTCGAAGAGAAAAAGAAAGACGTTCCGGCTCCTTCATACGACTACAGCAAGATCGTAACAGACGAGAAGGGATTCAAATATTACAACTTAAACAACGATACCAAGCAGTCCTGGAAGGGCATAGACGTATCCGCATATCAGGGATATATCGATTGGTACGCAGTGGCCGAAAGCGGTATCGAATTCGCTTTCATAAGGCTGGGATACAGAGGATATACGGAAGGCGGACTCATCAAAGATTCGTACTTTGACAGGAACGTTCAGGGAGCCATAGATGCAGGCATCCCCGTTGGTGTTTACTTCGTGACTCAGGCTATTACGGTTGAAGAGGCCAAAGAAGAAGCTCAGTACGTGCTTGACAATATCAGATGGTACGATATAACCTGGCCCATCGTATACGACGTAGAAGGACACAGCGCATCCGAGGCAAGAGCCAACAACATCTCCACCGAAAAGAACAGCGAGCAGATCGTTGCTTTCTGCCAGGCCATAAAGGATGCGGGATATACCCCCATGGTATACAGCAACACCAGGTGGTTCGTGAGCAAGATCGACATGTCCAAGATCAAGGATTTCGATATCTGGTACGCATATTACAGGGACAATATCTACTTCCCCTATGATTTCAAGATCTGGCAGTTCAGCAGCACCGGAAGGGTGAACGGCATAGAAGGAGACGTAGACCAGAACATCTCCTTCGTCAACTACGGAGCTCAATAGGGGGACCTCCAAAATGGCCTACAAAATGGCCTTCAAAATTGTAAAAATATTTCAAAAGCCGCTTGACAATAAAAGCGGCTTTTTGTATACTACCAGGGCAAACAAGCAGAAGTTACCGCTTCTCGCCTTGGCAGCAGGGGCTGCCGGGCTGATAAAACGACTCTTTTTGGGTTAGTTTGATTTGGCGGAGCTTGTGCTGCCGCTTTTTTCTTTTTTATACATGGGAGGATAAAACCATTAGCAGTAAAGAAGCATTAGTCAACGAGCAGATACGCGCCAAGGAGGTGCGTCTGATCGATGCAGAGGGCAATCAGGTCGGTATAGTGAGCATACAGGAAGCTATGGCTGCCGCTCACGAAGCAGGTCTTGACCTCATCAACATCTCTCCGAATGCTGCTCCGCCGGTGTGCAGGATCGCAGATTACGGCAAATACCGTTACGACCAGCAGAAGAGACAAAAGGAAGCAAAAAAGAAGCAGTCCACTGTGGAAGTAAAGGAAATGAGACTCGGCATCTTCACCGAGGAACACGACCTTGAGACCAAGGCAAAACTGGTCTCCAAATTCCTTGAGGGCGGAGACAAGGTCAAGGTTTCCATGAGATTCCGAGGCAGAGAAATGGGTTACACTGCCAAGGGAGAGGAAACCATGATGGTTTTTGCTGACATGGTCTCCGAATTTGGAAAGATCGAAAAGAAACCCGTCCTTGAAGGACGCAATATGTCGATGGTCATCGCTCCGATGACTGCAAAAGAAAAGGAAAAAGCAGCAAAGGCTGCAAAGGAAGCTGCCAAGGCAGCTGAAAGCACAGCGCAAGTTGAGCAATAAAATATATAAAAGGAAGGTATCATCATGGCAAAAGGCGCAAAGATGAAGTCCCACAGAGGGGCAATGAAGAGGTTCAATCTCACCGGAACCGGCAAGATCAAGAGAAACAAGGCATACAAGAGCCACAGAACAGCTCAGAAGACACCTAAGAGAAAGATGAACCTGCGTCAGGCTACATACCTGACTTCCGCAGATCACAAGAGAATCAAAAGTGTACTGATTGGAAAGTAGGAGGTAGAAGACAATGGCAAGAGTAAAAGGTGGAGTAAACGCCAAGAAGAGACATAAGAAAGTATTAAAGGCAGCTAAGGGATTCTACGGTGCAAAGCACCGCACATTCAGAGCAGCCAATCCTGCAGTCATGAGAGCTATGAGAAGCGCTCAGATGGGCCGCAAGCTCAGAAAGAGAGAGTTCAGAAGACTCTGGATCGCAAGGATCAACGCAGCAGCAAGACTGAACGGACTTTCCTACAGCAAGCTCATGAACGGACTTAAAAAGGCCGGAGTCGAGATCAACAGAAAGATGCTTTCTGAGATCGCCATCCATGATGCAGCCGGATTCACAACACTTTGTGAGACCGCAAAGAAAGCCCTCTAATATACAGTATTAGTGCAGCACACCGGAACATCCGCTGAGATGTTCCGGTTTTTTTGTGCAAAAGTTGCTGCGAAAAGCCGTCGGCTGCAGGAATACAGGCAGTTTTTCCATCAAAAATAGTGTTTTAGATAGCGCAGATTATTGTATAATGGTAACTGAGGAAGGGGTATGATCCGCCTTCCAAATACACATCGATCGAATTTCGGAAAGGAGGAGTAATGGGACTGATCACAGAATATAAATGCCCGGGTTGCGGAGCGCCGCTTTCATTTGACGCTTCCAGCGGACAGGTCACCTGTGAACACTGCGGCAACACCTACTCCGTAGCGGATATAGTATCTGCACAAAAACAGGAAAGCACCACGGAAGAATTCGATTGGGGCAATTACAAAGCCGGTCTTTCCACGGAAGTTCTGGATAATACGGTAGTTTACCAGTGCCGCTCCTGCGGAGCCATACTCGAGACTGACGAAAGCACAGCAGCAACGAGCTGCCCCTATTGTGACAACAACATAGTCATCACGGACAGGGTGTCTGCAGGACTGAAGCCGAACGCAGTAGTTCCCTTTGAGATAGACAAAAAAGAACTCAAGGAGATAGTGCATAACTTCTACAGAGGAAAGAAGCTTCTTCCAAAGAACTATTTCAATGACAGTTACATCGACAGGATACTGGGAGTGTACATTCCGTTCTGGCTTTATGACTGTACAGTCGAAGGAGAAGTCAATTTCAGGGGAGAGCGTGTAAACAGGACAGAGACCTCAAGAGAGAGCATCATCACGACCTATGACTATCTTCTCCAAAGAAACGGGGAGATGAGTTTCACAAACGTGCCGGTGGATGCCAGCACCAAGATGAACGACGACGTCATGGACTCCATAGAGCCCTACGACTTTTCAAAAATGGTCCCCTTTGAGGGGGCATACCTGGCAGGTTTCGTGGCGGACAGGTTCGACTCGGACCCCGATCAGGAACTGCCGAGAGTCAACAGGAGGGTCATGAACAGCGCTCTTTCGGGCATAGAATCCACGGTGAGCGAATTCTCATCCTTAAGGGAGCATTCGAATACCTTAAGGCTAAAGAACACCAGAGTGAAATACGTGCTGCTCCCGGCATACATAATCAATTGCGAATACGGCGGGCAAAAGTATCAATATGCCGTAAACGGACAGACGGGAAAGATAGTGGGAGAACTTCCTTCCAGCAAGGCTCTTGCGAGAGGATATTTCTTCAAGGCTTTCGCCATAGCATTGGCAGTGTTCATAGCGCTGTTCCAGTTCCTGGGTTAGGAGGGCAGATATGAAAAGAAAATTATTTAACATACTGCTGGTCCTTCTCATAGTATTCGCCTTTGCGAGCCCTGTGTTCGCGTCGGGGCTGAACAACCCGGGCCTTCCGAGAGTAGTGGATTACGGAGAGATGTTCTCCGATTCCGAAGAAAGACTCCTGGAGGAGGAACTGTACAAGCTAATAAACAAGTATAACTATGACTTCCTCATAATGACCGCAAAAGATCACAGCACTGCTGCAGATGATGAGGAGTTCATAGAATCGGTCTGGGACTACAACAATTTCGGTGTAGGAGCCGATCAGAGCGGATGGGTCATATTCGTCTGCATGGACTGCAGGCAGTGGATGCACGACGCCTGCGGAAAAGCCGTGGACTACCTGACCTACGACACGGTCAATATCATAGACGATTTCATGGAAGCGGACATGCAGTCAGGCGACTACTACGGTGCCATGATGGCGGCGATCTCAGAACTCGACAGCCTTTTCAGCATGGGTGCCGAAAAGTACGTGGAGAGCACTTACAGCCCTATGGTGAACCCGCCGGATCCGACTCCCCAGCACGAGACTACCGTGTGGGATAAACTGAGGAACGGAGGCATCAGCGGAGTCATAGCCGGTATCGTCGCCGGCCTTGTAAGCGTGAACGGTGCAAAGAGAAGCATGAAGACCGTGACAAGGGCGGAAACTGCAGGGGGCTACATCGAGCCCGGCAGTTTCAGGATGCACAAAAGAGAGGACATACTTCTGAACGTGCATACTCAAAGGATAATCAAAGAACAGGCGCCGCCTCCGAGCAGCCACGGCGGAGGCGGAGGAGGCATGCACCACAGCGGCGGGTCGTCCTACAGTGCGCCTCATGTAAGTTCAGGTGGCAATACCCACGCCAGCGGCGGCGGAAGACACTTCTAGATATGGTTTTTTTACACAGTTTCGTGTAAAATATATAGTCGGTTAAAGTTTTAGGTATTAATTCAGTTAATAATCTGAAAGGAGAAATAATATGGGACTTATTCATGCAGCAATCGGAGCAGCCACGGGAGTACTCTCAGATCAGTGGAAAGAGTATTTCTATTGTGACTCATTATCAGCGGATGTACTTGTAGCAAAGGGACAGAAGAGAACATCTCTCAAATCCAGCAACTACGGCACTGACAACATCATCACCAACGGTTCACTCATAAACGTTGCAGACGGACAGTGCGTACTCATCGTTGACAACGGCAAAGTCGTAGATTTCTGCGCAGAGCCGGGCGAATACAAGTATGATGCATCGACAGAGCCTTCACTCTTTGACGGCGGCACACTTGCTGATAACATCAAAAAAGTATTCGAGAACATGGGCAAGCGCTTCACATTCGGAGGAGAAGCACCAAAGGATCAGCGGATCTATTACTTCAATACGAAGGAACTCCCGGGAAGCAAATACGGAACAGCAAACCCCGTTCCATTCAGAGTAGTCGACCCAAGAGCAAACATCGATATCGACGTATCAGTAAAATGCTTCGGCGAATACAGCATCAGGCTCACCAATCCTATCCTCTTCTACACCAACGTATGCGGAAACGTAGCAAACGTATATCGCAAGGCAGAACTTGAAGCTCAGATGAAGTCAGAGTTCCTCACGGCTCTCCAGCCGGCATTTGCAAAGATCTCCGCACAGCAGATCCGCTACAGCGAACTTCCTGCACATACTCAGGAACTTGCAGATGCAATGAACGAGCAGCTTTCATCCAAGTGGAGAGATCTCCGCGGTATCGAGATCGTATCCTGCGGCGTCAACTCCATCGTGGCAGATGAGAAGGACGAAGAGATGCTCAAGTCTTTGCAAAGAGCCGCAGCTCTTAAGGATCCGGAACTCGGCAAGGGATATCTTGCAGGTCAGTTCGGACAGGCAGCAGTTGATGCAGCCAACAACGAAAAGGGCTCAGACGTTCTCGGCGTAGGTATCGTGAACAACGTTGCAGCAGGTGTTGCAAGTGTTTACGGACAGTCAGCTGGAGACGACACGGCAGCATTCAAGGCAAAGGTCGAAAAACTCGCAATGATGAAGGATGCAGGACTCCTCACAGACGAAGAGTTCGCAGCGATGAAAAAGGAACTTCTCGCAAGCATCCTGTAAACCGATCAAGTGATCTTGGCCCCTGTTAGCAGGGGCCTCAGACTGAAGACAAAGTCTCACGCAAAGCGTGGGGCTTTTCTTTTGGGCTGCGCCGCAACCCCTGGATGATTTCTGCTCTTGGGGAGGGGTAGATAAGAGCTTTCCATGGGAGGCATGAGTAAGGCAGGATGTCCGTACGATAACAGTTGTATGGAAAGCTTCTTCGCAAGTCTAAAAAAGGAATATTTTTATAGAAGGGAATATGCTACAATCGATGATGTAAGGAGAGATCTGTTTTACTACCATTCTATTATAAAAGGTGATAACCATGGCAAAGAGAAAATCAGTATTTGTTTGTCAGGAATGCGGATATGAGAGCCCCAAATGGATGGGACAGTGTATTTGCGGTGCGTGGAACAGCTTCATGGAAGAGGTGGTAAGGGATGAGCCTAAAAGCGTAAGGCCTTCCATGCAAAAGGGTTCCGAAGCTTTGGCGGTCCCCGTGAGCGAAGTATCCTCAAGCTCCGGCAGGAGGATAGATACCGGTCTTAAGGAACTGAACAGAGTCCTCGGAGGCGGCATAGTCGAAGGTTCTTTGATTCTAATTTCCGGGGAACCTGGTATAGGCAAGTCCACCATCATCACCCAGGCTGCATCTTACATATCTCAAAATGAAGGCCCGGTCCTCTACGTATCAGGAGAAGAGAGCGCACAGCAGATAAAAATAAGGGCAGACAGAGTATGCAAAGGAGACTTAAGCAGGCTTTATCTCCTTTCCGAAACTGACCTTGACAGGGTGGAAGAGGCTATAGAAAAGCTGTCTCCTGCATTCCTCATAGTAGATTCCATACAAACCATGTATACGGAAGCTCTTGATGCTGCACCGGGCAGCGTATCCCAGGTCAGAGCCTGCGGAAATGCTCTCATGTCCATAGGAAAGGGAAGGAACATACCCGTTTTCATAGTCGCCCACGTCACTAAATCGGGGGAACTCGCAGGTCCTAAGATAGTCGAGCATATGGTGGATACGGTCCTCAGCTTTACAGGCGAGAGGAGCCAGGACCTAAGGATACTAAGATGCCTAAAGAACCGTTTCGGCACAACTTCCGAGATTGGCGCTTTCGAAATGAGAGAGGAAGGCCTGGCAGAGATCGCCAACCTTTCCGGGAGTTTCCTTGAAGGTCTTGAGGACGGTTCCTGCGGAGCCGTGGCTACCGCAGTCTACGAAGGAACGAGGCCTCTTTTATTGGAAGTGCAGGCCTTGACCGGTACGACCAACGTGGGTTTTGCAAGAAGGACTGCCATAGGCATAGACAACCAGAGATTGTCGATGATAATAGCGGTCCTCGAGAAAAAGGCAGGCCTCACCCTCATAAACCGCGATGTATACGTCAATATAGTAGGCGGGCTTCATCCCGAAGGAACGTCTACGGACCTTGCCGTAGCTGCGGCTGTCTGGTCCGATGAAAGGGGAGTCCCGATCCCGTCTGACACTCTGATCATAGGGGAGATAGGGCTCACGGGAGACCTTCGTCCCGTGCAAAACGCCGAGAAACTTGCAGCAGAAGCGGCAAGACTCGGATTCAGAAAAATGATACTCCCCAAAAGAAGCCTGGGCAGGATGCTCAAAAAACCCGAGGGCCTGACTCTTGCCGGTGTGAAGAGTGTTTCAGAAGCTCTTCACATTTTCGACAAATAATGAATGTAAAATACACAAAAAGAAAATTCGGAGGTGCGATATGGCCAGGTTACTCATAGTAGACGACGAAGAAAAGATAAGGGCAGTCATAAAGGAATATGCCGTGTTCAACGGTTATGAGACAGATGAAGCAGCCGACGGCATGCAGGCGGTGGACAAGTGCTCCAAAGAGGATTACGACCTTATCATCATGGATATAATGATGCCGAAACTCGACGGTTTCACAGCCGTAAAACAGATAAGAAAGTACAAGGACATACCGGTCATCATGCTTTCCGCAAGGGGCGAGGAATACGACAAACTCCACGGTTTTGAACTCGGCATAGACGACTATGTAGTCAAACCTTTCAGCCCCAAGGAGCTCATGGCCAGATGTTCTGCAGTCCTGGCAAGAAAGAGCGGAACAAGAACAGATGAGGACGAAGTCCTTTCTTCGGACGGTATAGTGGTCAACCTCGCTGCAAGGACTTTGGAGATAGACGGAGAAAAGGTCGAGATCACCTTAAAGGAATTCGAGATACTTTCCTTCCTCATGAAGAACAAGAATATAGCCATCTCAAGGGAGAGGATGCTTTCAGATATCTGGGGCTACGATTTCTACGGAGATGACAGGACCATAGATACCCACATCAAAAACCTCAGGAACAGACTGGGAAAATACAGAGACAAAGTCATAACCGTAAGAGGGATAGGATACAAGTTTGAAGATTGATCTGTTTCAAAAAACAAGCGGCCCGGCAAAAAGCCTGAGAGCTAAATTGCTGGGCATCTTCATATTGTTCGGACTGGTGCTGCTTGGTTTCCTTTGGATCATGCAGTCTGTTTTGTTTGAGAAATATTATGAGCGTTCGATGGAGAAAAAGTGCAGGGCAGGAGTAGCGACTATCAGCTCGGCTTTGATCGGCGAAGAGGAACTCGGGTATGAAGATTTTTGCGAGATCCTGGGGAGCGTGTCATCGGAAAACGATCTTTATGTTTATGTCGAATCGGGAGACGGCAGCCTTTCCCTTTCGTCCACAGAGGTTTCAAAACCCGGCAGGGTGATACCGGAAGGAAAGAGGATATTCGTCGATGCCAAGAATATGCTTTCTTCTTCTTACGGCAATGAGATCTTTTTTACTATCCCCGGCAGACAAAACGAGAAGATGGCGATCTTTGCTAAATTGCTTGATGGCGGAGAAAAGGGCATGATATATATATATGCCCTTGCTTTTCTTTCTCCCATGGGGCCGGCTGTCGATATACTCCGTTCCCAGCTCATAATAGTCACCTTCATAGTACTGGCCTTTGGCATAGTCATAGCCTACCTTACATCGAGACATCTTGCTGCGCCTCTCACGCAGATGAGCGAAAATGCAAGAAAGCTGGGGGACGGAGATTTTGATGTCAGATTTACAGGAGCCGATTACCACGAGATCAATGAACTCGCCGACACCTTGAACGAAGCTGCGGCTCAGCTCAAAATGACCGATTCTTTAAGAAAGGACCTGCTTGCCAATGTGTCCCACGATCTGCGCACGCCCCTTACCATGATCAAATCCTATGCTGAGATGATAAGGGACCTGTCGGGAGATGACAAAAAGAAGAGGGAAGAGCACCTGGGCGTCATAATCGAAGAAACTGACAGGCTATCGGATCTTGTGAACGAGATACTGGTCCTTTCAAGAGTGCAGTCAGGTGCGGAAAGTTTTGAAGAAGAGGATTTCGATATCCAGAAAGCCGCAGAGGAGATAGTTCAGACTTACCGCATAATGGAGAGCGAAGGCTATGTCATAAGTTTTGAACCATTAGCCGGAGAACTTACTGTACACGGAGATGAATCAAAGATAAAGCAGGTCATGTCCAACCTCATTTCCAACGCAGTGAAGTACAGCGAGGAAAGAAAAGAGATAAGAGTATTCTTTGAGGATAAGGGAGATACCGTGCGCTTCTCCGTTGAGGATAAGGGGATGGGTATCCCGGAGGAGCAGCTTGACATGATATGGAACCGCTATCAAAGAGCCAGCCGGCAGGGAGCAAGAGCGAAAGAGGGAAACGGCCTGGGACTTTCCATCTGCAGCGAGATATTGAAAAGAAGCGATGCGAAGTACGGAGTGGAAAGCGTGTACGGCGAAGGTTCTTGTTTCTGGTTCGAAATGAAGAAGGTCTGATATGGCTAAACTGACAAAAGAAAACAGAGACAAAGTTTGCGAGATGCTGCTGAAGGAATATCCCGAGGCTCAGTGCGCTCTTGACTATGACAGCGAATATCATCTTCTCATTGCCGTCATGCTGAGCGCCCAGACTACGGATATAAGCGTAAACAAGGTCACGCCGAAACTGTTTGAGCTTGCACCTGATGCTTATTCCATGTGTCTCCTTTCTCAGGGAGAGCTCGAGGATCTGATAAGGCAAATAGGACTTTAT
>JAFZSM010000130.1 GCA_017619385.1 Bacillota bacterium | reverse complement strand
GAGAGACGTCATCACTGCATTGAACACTTCGCCTAAGATCCCGTTATTTGCGTGGGATATACAGGCGTCTTTCCACGCCAGTTCCGCTGCTTTTTTAGGGTCCCCGGGAGCAGCCATGCCGCAGATCCCTGCACGCATCTGCGCTCCTATCCACTCGCTGAACGGATTCCTGTATTGCCCGCTCTCCGGCGGGAATATACCGTTCTTAAGATTCCTGATAGCGATCTCTTCTGCAGACCAGCCGCAGGGTATCATACCCACCCAATTAAGGGCGATATCCTCCGACGTGAGATCATAGCCTTTTTCTGAAAACGCTTCCAGAAATGCAAGTTCATATGTAGTATCGTCATTGTACGTGTTAGGTTCTCTGAGATAGGAACGAACGTCTCCGAAAGTATCATGAATACTGGCAGATGAATAGCCTTCAACCATAGTTCCCATGGCTCCGCCTATGAGCTGACCAAGCCATCCGGCGCGTATCCGGTCGCTGAAAGCATCTTGCTCTAAGTCGATCTTTACAGGCGCGGGAAATGTGACCGCCTCGAGATATTCCTCAAACGTATGGTAGTACTTATATTTCCAATATCCGGACTCTGTATCCTTCTCTGCCTGCGCAAGTTCCCTCCTTAGCAATGCAGAGCAGCGGTGCAAAAGAATGTAGTCCTTTTCCTCTGCCGCCTTCAAACCTTCGCTAAGATAGCGGTAGCCGTCTTCACTGACTTTGTATCCCCGGTTTTCCATGGCCTGCACTGCAGCAACCATTATCTTTTCCGGAGCCCCGCTTCCGGGCACATTGCTGCACCATTCCAGCGCGAGATTCTGATCGTAAAAGACCGACGCATCGATGCTGTCTTCCCAAGTCTGTTCTTCCGCCTGCCTGACGATAGGCTTGGCCTGCAAAAACAGATCTCTTGCTATTTCCCATGCTTTTTTCATAACTTTCCTCTTGATATCACTACTTTATAACGACGGCTCTGAGTATGATCATCTTTGAAAGCAAGCCGAAGCTCTTGACCGCCTGTGCTGCTATCTGAAACTTTTTAAATACTCTTTATGTTCGTCGGAAACGCGGAAACTCTCGGCCGCTTTTTGTATCGCTTTCTTGTGCGTCCAGGCTTCGAGTCTTTGTTCCTCGATATATACGACGCTTTCGTCATATTTCTTTGCTAAAGCGGTTGCAAAGTACCAAGCGACCATCATCTTGACGTAGTAGTCATCGTTTTTTACGGCTGCGACCCACTCAAGATACTCGGGTTTGAAATCATCACCTAAGAATTCGTTCATCAGCATCCTGATGCCGAACCTGATGGTATACACATGGTCTGAACTCATCCACTTCCTTATATAGGGAAGGAGTTTGTCATGATTCTTGGCAAAGATCTTAGGACTCGACTGATCGCATACGGGCCAGCAATCCACATAGGGAAGAAAAAGTTCTACTGCCTCGACGCATTCATCAAAATCCTTGATCATTGCGATCAGGAAAAAATGAACGAGGTTTTCTTCGTAGTACTTATGCGGGAGTTCCTTAAGAAACTTCTTAGCTTCCTCTGTTCCCTTTATCTCCTTTGCGACCTTTCTCATATCGGGCGTTCTGACCCCCAATATGGTTTCTTTGGGAATATTGGGAACAAGCTTGCTTTGAAAATTTCTGTATTCTTCGCTCCCCAAAGGAAGGAGTCTCTCATATACCGTCATTTCATCAGTTCCTTACTCTTTCTTCAACATATTTGGTTAAGTCACTCATCTGCCGCATCACGTGATACAAATATGATCATCCTTTCAACCGCCTGTTTGCTTCAGCAAGAAAGCGTCGCAGCATTTCGTTGCCCATCAGCTGTTCACGCAGGCGCTCCGGGAAATTGCCTGCAAACTGCTCTATCGTACAGCCTACATAAAAATCTTTCGGCAGTTCTCTCACATATTCGCCGCCGCCGTAGCTGCCGGCGGAACTTCCCGGACTGAAACAGTTGTAGTGGATATCCGCACAGCCGTTTTCATGGAAACGTAGCGTAATGAAGTCGTGTTCAGGTATTTCTTCGATCCTATCCTCAGCGAGCGGTATATCGCAGTGGAGGAACTCAAGCCCTTTTTCCTTGGCAAACTTCTCTGCGAACGTGTTGTACTCTCCGCGTATAAGGACTTTGTTTTTGCGAAACTTTTTATCCAGTTCCGGTGTAGTTGCGACGGATTCCACCGTCCTGCTGAGAATAAGGCAGCCTATATGCAGGAAAGTTTCGAGATACCCTTCCGCCAGACCCGTTATACCCTCTTTGACACTCAGGGTGTGGTATTCCCTTTGCCAATTCTCTCCCGCTAACGGCCAGACCTCGGGGTCTTCTTTAAGGAGAAGTCCTGTACCTTTGACTTCAAGCAGTCCGCTGTAGTAGTTTAAATAAATCGTTTCCTCGTTGTGTTTAGAAAAATACATAACTATTTTCCATCCAAATCTTAAATTTAGTGAAATCAAACAAATTAGAGCTCATGTATCAAGGAACTCATCGATCAAGCGGATATCTTCCAAGTCTTTTTCTCGTCCAAGTTGCAGTTTCATCCACTCTTTTAGTAGGCTGCAAACTTTTTCTTTGTCTTCAACTGGTACTGACCCACTCCCATTCAACGTATAATGATGACCAAACTCGCTGTCAGTATTACCATGACCTGTTCTCATATACCTGAAATTGCTTGTCTGCTTCAGACAGATTGCACCAATCACAATTATCCATTCTTTTCACCACTAAACGTCGATCATTACAGGTACCTATACAAAACCGAAGTCACGAGAGTGCGGCGACATTTTTTCAAAAAGCAAGTAGATGCCTCCGCGGTACAAGGTCGCGATCGTCATCCATGCTACTGAAACTGCCACAGCATTCCAAGTTATGAACCATACGTAATAATACAAATATAGCATGTTACCGGGAACATTATACGGAAAAAGCATCTTGATGCCGAACACGATCATCGGGAGCAAGTAGGCTATCTTAGAGCTCAAAAACGGCAACGATCTCATCTCCGTCTTTTTCGCCGTTGTCTACAAAACCGAAGTCGTGATACAGCTTGGCTGCCACATCGTTTTCGGGTTCCCAGGAAGTGCACCAGAGCGCTTCTTCTCCATCCGGAAAGCTTCGGATGTAGTCCAGAAGGAGCTTGAGAGCATCCCTTCCGTAACCGCGCTTCTGATATCGCTGATCGATCATGTAGCGCCACAGACAATAGCTGTGCCTCATGACGTCGGCCATGTCTTCGTATTCTTCGGAATTGTGACCGATCATTGCAAAACCCACCGGAGTGTCACCGTCCCAGATGCCGAAGGCCTCTGCAAAATGTCCGTCAGCATTGGTGTCATAGGCTTGCGCCAGGCTTACCGCATTCGAAGCAACGAAGTTCTCCTGTTCTTTCGTTACCTTAAGGTCCAGCAAGGGCCAGAAGTTATCTTTGTCTGCCTTCACCAAGTGAAGGCCTTTATTCTTTATCTCATGGTTTGTGTTATCCATCTTATCTCCTTACTTAATCAAACGATCCTGAATGCATCTCATTCCCCTATTATTTATTTTTCGCCAAAGCATCGTATGTTTCCGAAAGCCACTCGCTATAGTGGTCATAGGGAGTCTTGACCCACCAGTCTAAAAGTTTGTTCAAAGTTTCCATATCTTCTTCGATACTTGTGCATCCGTACTGCTCGGGATCGCGATTGACCGTTACGACATGATCATTATCTTCTTTAAAATCTAATATATCTATGCAATGCCCTGTCCAGCTGCGAT
>JAFZSM010000129.1 GCA_017619385.1 Bacillota bacterium | reverse complement strand
TGTCGGCTGACCGTCAACCATAACAACTGCCTCGCCGGGGGTGAAGGCAAAATCTTCTGTTTTATACAAGTCTGTTTCACTTGTCTCTGGAATGCCATCAATTCCATTTGTTTCGAGTTCAATTCTCGTTACTTCATATCCAACAGCTGTATGCTCGTTTCCATCATATGGATCTTCTTGTTGTTTGCCTTGAATGAAAACGGTGATCCCTCCTAACGGCAAAATTTGCAAGCGTCCGGGACGGACATACAAACTAACGCTGTAATTACCATTGCCATTGGGCATATCAGCAGATTTAAGATTCAAATTATACTCATAGTCTCCGACGTCCTTTTCGGCTACTACGTAGTGATGCATACCAGGAGTACTCTCATCTTCGATAACACTATCGAGATTTGTAACTAAAGCCCAAACGTCATCTAGATACTGAGACTTGTATCCATCATGGCTGATCATGACATATTTATCTATTGAAGTCTTCGTTCCATTTGTGAACCCGGTTTTATAAACAGTACCATCGTAAACATTTCCAGTCCAGCGATCAGGCTCTATGCGAATCGTTACATTGATTTTAGTTACTTCAAGAGCCCCACTAAGATAATGAACACTGTAGTAATCATTTACTCCTGCATGTGTTCCGCTAATAACAGCATCATGTGGGGTAACAGTGGCCGTACCAGCGTTTAAACGACCTTTTCCGTCAACAGAATCGGCATTTGTATAAGTGTACTGAACAGATGCCAAACTATCTCCCTCAAGAAGACCTTCAACTTTCACTTGGTCTATTAAGTTTACGGGGAGAGTAAGCGCAGTACCGTTATATTGCTTACTATCACTGACAGCGGTGATTGTTGCTTTCCTTTTGTAGTAAAGTGTAAACTCTAGTCCGTTTTCAGTGATACTTTCTGTTATCTTATATTCACTGCCAGCTTCTGTCCCGTTATATTCCGTTCCTTCTACAGCATTATCAAGTTCCCATCCCGCAATCGGCGTTCGACTGAGAGAAAAAGTTTTTCCAACCTTAAGAATCTGAGTATCATTATCAGCAATAGTACTTCCAGACATATCTACGAAATGTACTATAACCGTTGCATGTTTATAACTGGAATAGTAGAAGTAGAAAACATTTGCTTCGGCACTTGCCGTAAGCACGAGAGATTTCTCCTCAGCGTCTGGATAAAACTCTATACCATCCAACTCGGGATGCTCTTCATAAAGTGTTGCATAATCAACTGCTGCTGCAGAAGCAATAACAGACGCAGCATTTCCGTCAACAGTTTTACTGGTAGAAGGCGCAACCTCTATATTTCCCGTATACTCGTTGGGGTCAAGAATGTAGTGAATTGTATAGCTCGTGGATTCCGCCTTTAAAGTATAGACGAAAGTTATAGCATTTTGGTCGCTATCGCCAGTCAACGTCAAATCCTTGCTGCTAGCATCAGGCCTGTATCCAACAACAGCGGTTGCAGCCTCTTCTATGCTCTGACCAACTGTAAAATTGGGGTTAGATACAACCTTATCCTCCGCCACAGCATTACCATCTTCGTCCACATAATGCACAGTGTAGCTTAACGTTTGCCTGCCCCAATGTGCATAAACCGTAGTGTTTTCAACGATTTGTGTATTCCAATCAAATAGGGCATCTCCGTCAGCCGTTGTATACCATCCTTCAAAGGTGTATCCCGTCTTTGTAGGTGTGGTTTCAGTGGCTGATACCTTCTTGTACTTCTCCACAGTTTTAGTGTCATATACAGTTTCAACATTCTCACCATCAACGAATGTTACTGTGTATGTTGGAGCAATCCACTTGGCATAGAGAACCAACGCCACGCTACCGTTAGTAGCTCCTGCCGGCATCTTGCTGAAAGTATATGGATCTCCTTCGCAACCGGCGTTATCATACCAACCGCCCCATGTATAATCACTTTCTACACCGCACTCTGTCTGAGTAGGAGTCCAGTTGTATGTGTTGCTGGTAATAGTAGCATCATACTTCACCCCTGAAATCGTTCTCAGTTTATCTGTACCATGATAGTACTCAATCTGGTAAGTGTGGCGATTGTAGTAGAAGTTGTATGCTGAATTTGTGTTGCTTGAATGGTCATATGTATACCCTGCAATTTCCTTAGGAGTGTAGTTTCCAGAAGGGGCTGACTGACTGTACAAGGTCGACAGAGTATAACCATCGTCATCAGCATTTTGCAGATGATAGTTAACTTGAACATTATTGTTATTGTTACGCCAATAGCCTGTGACTGACACACTAGTACCACTATTAGGGAGTAATTCATCTGTTACTCTTAGTATTTTTGATGCGTAGCTGGTTCCTTGGCAACGCCAATAGTAGAAATAAGAACCATTGTTATTATCCCATATTGTCGCATTCCCACCATTGATCGGCCAATCGGCGGAGATGTCCTGCCCAAGTTTTGCTGTAAAACTGTATTTTGTGTTATCACTTGCGCGATATGTCGTACCTTTAATGGTCATACGATATCTGCCATTAGTACTACTATTATGAATTGTAAAAGTGAAAGTGTATGTCCTTAATTTATAGTACACCAACAACACCGCACTTCCGTCGGCAGTTATCACCACACTAGAAGCAGCGTTTTTGTCTGTATCCTTTTCCCAACCCTTTTTTGTCTTGTCGGGAATAGAAGAATCATTAGCATAAATGGTACTTCCGACCGTTCCGTGTCCTGTCTCTGAATTGTCGTAAACATAGCTTGACTGCGTACCTGCATCGTTGTACTTCTCAAACATGTACACAATCGTATAATCAACGGTGTTCGCATTCCATTTTGCGTAAAGTGTTGTATTTCCATTAATGGTAACCGTGGAACCAGCTGCCTGTGTAAGACCTTCATCCGTAAACCATCCCGCAAACGTATATCCGTCACGCGTCGGGACGGTAGATGTAACACCCTGTTGTGTACCATAAGGAACAGTAACACCACCAACATAACTGCCACCATTGGTTTCATATGTCAACTGGAAACTCTTGCGTGTATAATAAACATAGAGTAACTTCTTCGGATTACCATTAAGCCCATCAGTGTCAATATTTGCACCTTGTGCTAACTTGAGTACCGCAAAATCAAAACTTTTAACTGTCGGTGTTACATAACTGCCTTTCACTCCGTGAACATCGGACTCTCTTGTACCTGGTATCTCGGTGTAATCAGTATCGTAGTTTTCGGCATTACCATTCAAATCCAGCAGCATATAAACATAGTCATATACTGCCGTGTACGGAACGTATTTAAAACTTACTGTACATTCGTAACTACCGTCTTCAAAGTTTTCTTCCGTCACCGTAATAGTTTGATTTTCCGGATAATATGTTGGATGTCCGGAAACCTCTTCGTCGTTCGTAACGGTTGAAGCTGGCGCTGTAATAGTATAAGGAAATTCACCAAACTCAACTTCAAATATATCTGTATTGAATACTACTTTAGGAGTAATACTTCCTTCATAGTAGTATTCCGCTGTTATGATGTAGACCTCCACTGTACGGAAGACTGCAACTGCGGTAATGTCCCCATTCACAATTGTGTCTGCGGTAACTTCCTCATTTGTGTCTTGGTTGATCCATTTTTCAAAGACCTTACCTGCAACAAAGGGATTTTGCGGCATAGTGCCTATGGTCTCTCCTTCTGTACGGAAATACTGCAAGAGTCTCTCACTGATGTTCCCGTCATCGTCCAAAATGACAAAAGATACCGCGAATTCATCCTCGAACTGTGCAGTTAGAACAAGATTTGAATCAACTATCTCTCCGCCTTCATATTCAGTCTCATCAACATACCATCCTACGAATTCCTTTCCCTCAACAACAGGGTCTTCAGGAAGAACCAAGGCATCACCTTTATCATATTCATCTTCTTGATAAGTAGCATCTTCAACCTTAAAGGTAACAGTAAATATCGTCTGCTCATACTCTGCCCAAACGTCAATATCCGAAGACACTCTTACAGAATTGTTGAAGTCTCCGCCACTGTATACCCATTTGCCACTGTATCCTGTTTTTATGGGCACTTTGGGAATGTCATTCAAGCAATAACTGGTGTCCACATTTACTGTTTTGGTATCCACAACTGTGGACTTGTCGTCTTGATAAAACGTTATCGTCCAAGTAATCTTGTCGAAGTCAGGCACGATTTCTGTATCCGCCTCGGGAACGAACGTCTCATCAATACGGTCTCCCGTTTTGGAAATTACCATCCCTTGACCACCCGGCACGAGTGTTCCTATCGCCCAATGGGAATAGTAGTCGTCACGGGCAATGACGGCTGGAAGCTTATCTCCAATCGCCTCACCTTTCACAACCTGGACAGTCGCATGGACCTCGGCGTCTCTGTTGTAGAAGGTTATCGTCCAAGTTTCAGGGGATTCATCATCTCGGTTTCCTTCGCCCCCCTTGGGGCCAGTTTCATCTCCCTCGAGCTGACCTTGTTCTTCAGCGGGTTGCTGTTCTTGATCGTCGCTACCCTCCTGACCGTCTAGCTCGCCCGGTTGAGCTGATTCCTGCCCTTCCGGTGCTTTGAACGGAACCGGTACAGTAGTTTCTGTGCTTACCGGTTCACCGGTCTCCGGTAAAACTTCTTGAGATTCTTGCGCTACATTGTCTTCTGCGAAGATCTCTGTCAGAAGTTTCGGAGATACGATGCCGCTCTGGAAAATCAACAGAAATGCCAGAAGCAATGCGGCCATTCTCTTCAGTGAATTCTTCATATACTTTTTCTCCTTTTTTCCCGATGTGTCTGATATTTTTTCCCAATACCTTCCAGGTTTTCAGACATTCATCAGATGTGATATTTTGATTCTGGGCATGCTAAAACCCAAAGACTTATCCAACTGTATATATTACAACTATTCTTACTCTTTTTAAAGTCTTTTGTGTAAAAAAACACTTTTTATCCATATTTAGCGTTTCTCCGCTATTTATTGTGGGATTTTTCCTTATACGCTCCGATTATATCCCCCGTTCCGTCACAAAAAGCGTCTTTTTACGTCAGTCTTCCGGTATATATACTCTTTTGGCGTCACAAAAAGCGTCACAAATAAAAGAAAAACGGCGGGTCTGTGACCAAATCCGCCGCTCGTCTTAATCTGCCTTTATTATTCTACTTTATTTCAGCCTTTTCGATGGTGAACTTGAATACGAGGAAATGGTCAAGGCCCATTTCTTCGAATTTGTCTCTCATCCTGTTGCCCTCGAGCATGGTCTCCTTTATGGCAGGATCCTTGCTCTCCTCTGCAAGACCCGTCATCCTGATCCATCCGAAGCCTTCCTTCTTCATGGCTACCATCTGGATGTGGGGGTTCTCCCTGAGCTGCTTGTGAACTTCATTGTGATCCGTGGTGTTGAAATAGATCTCTCCGTTTATCTCCTTAAGAGAACCGAAAGGTCTTGCCGCCGGGTAGTCACCGTTGATGGTGACAAGGAAATAGGTACCGCATTCCTTTATTGCTTCATACTCTTTACTCATGATTTTCCTCCATATTCACTGCACAATATCTATCACCAAGGGTTGTCGCCTGAGGGGTCCGTGGGATCCCAGCCGCGCCTCGGGTCGTTAACGTCTATCCTGATGGGGTCGGGCTTGCCCAAAGGCCCCGGAGACGAGGGGTCGTCATAGATGACTATGGGGAAGCCTTCGGGGCAATTGTTGTAGAGCCACAGCTCGTCTGCAACGCACATCCTGATGCAGCCAAGGGAAGCCGTGCCTCCCAGCTTGTTGTACTCTTCATACTCCAGATTGTCTATGCTCTGGGAATAGTAGCAAACGGAGTGGAACATGATACCCCAGGTGTCGTTGGGGTCGGGAGCAAGGCTCGTATCGATGGATATGGCATAGCGTCCCCAGCTTCCGTCGACCATGTAGCACCAGTCGGCTCTCCATGCAGAGTGGAACCTGCCGCCGGGTACGTTGGTGGATACGGGGGTGTTGTAGCCGGGCCTTGCGGTGCTGCAGGCCATAGCTCTTACCGGAACCGTATAGTTCCCGTTTCCGTCCTTTCCGTATACGGTCACCGTGTTGTGACTGCGGTTGACTGCCACGAGGTAGGGCTGGCCCCATTCACCGGTGGCATCCCAATAAACGGAACTGTCATACCCGGGTGTGTAGTAAGCTACCTGGTATACGTTTATCCATCTCTCGACTACTGTTTCGTTTCCGTATGAGTCCTTTGCCGTATATGTGACTTTATAGCTTCCTTCTGCGCTCGTTGTAAAGCCGCCTGAGTCCACCACAAGAGATGGATTGGGATCCTTGTCGTCGGTGACTTTGACTCCTGCCATGAGGTCAAAGCTGCTCCAAAGAATGACGCTGGTGTTGGTGGCTCCTTCGATCTTGGGCCCTTCCGTATCGTAAGGTTCTATCTTTATGACTGCCGGTATCTTGGATTCGTTTCCGTCTTCGTCCGTGGCTGTGACAATTACTTCGTACATGCCGGGAGTCTTAAGATCGTTCCCCTGGTCGTCCAGCTTAAGGGTGACTTTGCCGTAGTCTTTTACGTTCACTATGCCGGCAGGGTCTACCTCTTCTCTGTCGTTAAAGGACGCCATCTCGTCTTCAGGCTTTATGCTCAGCTCAGGAGCTTTTGTATCTTTGACCGTTACGGTTATCTCGTACTCTCTTCCTTTAAAGGAATAGCTGTACTTGTATACGCCTTTTGCCAGTTCTCCTTTGGGACCGTAGACTGCGATGTCTGACAGTTCGCCGCCCCTAACTCCCTCCACTATGGACATGGCGTCGAACTCTTCGCCCGCCTCAGCTGTAGGCCTGGTAGTTGAGAAACGTATGCCCGGACGCAGGAAATACCATCCAGCAAAAGCTGCTGCAAGAAGGGCGAATATTATGAGTCCTATGACCAGAGCTTTCTTGCTTCCCTTTTTCTTTTCCTTCTTTACGGGCGCCTTTTTGGGAGGTTCCTCTGCAACGACAGTCGGGCCGTCGCTTTTAGTCTCGTCGCTTATGACATATTCCTTTTCGAAAAGGTCCGGCTCTGCGGGAGTCTCGGCGTCAGGCATGTTGACCTGCTCTAACTCTTCGTCCGCGCCCAGCATTTCTTTTTCATCTTCCATATCAAAAACCTATCCTTTCGAGGGCCCTCGGAAGTTCCCCGAGCCCTCCTATGGTCTCATCAGGCTTCAGCGCTTCGCCAAAACCATATGATGCATATATGAACTTCACGCCCGCTTCTTCGGCAGAAGTTTCGTCCTGCCTTGTATCTCCTACGTATACCGCTTCATCAAGTCCGTTTCTTTCCACGAGGAGCTTGATGTTCTCCGCCTTGGACTTTAAAGTCCGGCCGAAGGTCTCCTCGTCTTCGAAGTACTTTTCAAAATGATAGAACTCGATGAAGTTATGTGCGTAGTTCTCCTGGCCGTTGCTTACTATATATAAATGGTAGTTTTTCTGCAAAAGTTTAAGGGTGTCCTCGAGCCCGGGATACAAAGACCCGCCCTGCTGTATGAGGGCCTCGTCTTCTGCGTCTATGCAGCCGTTGAAGATCTCCTCCTGCCTTTCCGTTTCCACTCCGGGCATGACCGCTTCTCCTATTTCGTACATGGTCTTGCCCATGAGGCCCCTTATCTCTTCGAGACTTAAGAACTTTCCTTTAGTTTCTTCGTATCCTTGCATGACGCGGTTCCACACCTCAAGAAGAAGAGGAGTGGTATCCCAAAGTGTCCCGTCCATGTCAAAAATAATGCCTTTTTTCATGATGGTTAATTATACCTTATTTTGCAATAAAAAACAGCATACAGAAGCACGCTGCTATTTATTGACAATAATGGTATTTTGTGGCAATATTGTATCGGGCGCCGCAATAACCTTGACAGGCGGCAGGCGATTTGGCTCAGAAAGGAGTGAGCCTATGCGGATTACCTTGCATATAATGGGATATACCATCACTATCATCGTAAAAAAGCAAAATCGCCACATTGGAGAACGGTGACGATTTTGAGTTTAATAATAAACCAATAATTTGATCCGAGCCAAACCGTTTGCCGCGGCGCTCATTTACATTATACACGTTGATCCGATAATGTCAACAGCACGTTAACATTTATTGTATATATTGGCAATATATACCAGGCGCCTCAGTAACCTTGACAGGCGGAAGGCGATTTGGCTCAGAAAGGAGTGAGCCATGATCAGGATAACTGATTCTTTAAACTTCTCCTACTACCTGATAGTCCTGAGCCTCCACTGCTGCTTTGAGGACTTCGTAGGGTACTTCCTTTTCAAGGGTGACCACTGCCGTCTTGTCCGCTGCGGAAGCCGTTGCTTCCTTTACTCCGTCCACTGCCTCGAGAGCCTTCTTTACTCTTGCTTCGCAATGCATGCACATCATTCCTTCTACTTTGAGTGTCTTTGTCATTTCATTATCCTCCGTAACTGTATCGACTTCATATATTACCGGACAGGCATCCTGCCTTCCCGTTCCGAGGAAGCTTTCAAGCTCCCGTACTTCCATTTCATTCTTTGCCCTCTTGTCTCTTTTCGCCGAATGAAGATCGAAAAGATTGAGCCTTAAGGCGTTGCTCACTACGCAAAAGCTCGAAAGGCTCATGGCTGCCGCCCCGAACATGGGATTTAGTTTCCATCCGGTGATGGGTATCCAAAGCCCCGCTGCGAGAGGTATGCCTATGACGTTGTAAAAGAAAGCCCAGAAGAGATTTTCATATATGTTCTTTAAGGTCTGCCTTGAAAGCCTTATGGCCGCCGCAACGTCTGAGAGCCTGCTCTTCATGACCACCACGTCGGCGGCGTCTATGGCAACGTCGGTGCCCGCCCCTATGGCTATGCCTATGTCAGCCCTTGTGAGAGCCGGTGCGTCATTGATGCCGTCGCCCACCATTATGACCTTGCCGAGCTCTTTTAACTTCCTTACTATCTCTTCCTTGCCGTCGGGAAGGAGGCCTGCACACACGGCGTCGACTCCCGCTTCCTTTGCTATTTCATTTGCAGTCTTTTCGTTGTCTCCCGTGAGCATAACAGTCCTTATGCCCATGCCCCGGAGCTCCTCTATGGCCTGGCGGCTGTCTTCCTTTATGGTATCGGCTACGGCTATGATGCCAAGGACCTTATCTCCTTCTGCAAAGACCAAGGGGGTCTTGCCCATTTCGGCAAAGCTGTCAGCTGCCTTTGACAGAGCTGCATCAAGGCCTACGGCCTTTGACATATATGATGCGCTGCCTCCGAGGAGCTGAACGCCGTTTAAGCTGGCTCTTACTCCGCTTCCCGTAAGGGATGTAAAGTCCGCTGTCTCCGGTACGTCCATGGCTCTTTGTTCGGCTTCTTCGTTCACGGCTTTTGCAAGTGGGTGTTCGCTCTTCTTTTCAAGGGCCGCTGCTTTCATGAGCAGCTCTTCTTCCGAGACTCCCGCCGCAGGCAGTATGTCCGTGACTTTGGGCTGTCCTTCCGTTATGGTGCCTGTCTTATCGAGGACCACGATCTGGGCCTTTCCTGTCTCCTCCAGGGATACGGCTGTCTTAAAGAGTATGCCGCTCTTTGCTCCCATGCCGCTTCCAACCATTATTGCTACAGGCGTTGCAAGCCCAAGAGCGCAGGGGCAGCTTATGACCAGGACAGATATGCCCCTTGCAAGGGCGAAGCCCAGTTTCTCAGCGCCTACTCCTATGTTCTTTCCGAACACCATCCAAATGACTATGGTGAGAAGGGCTATTCCTATAACTACAGGAACGAATACTCCCGATACTTTGTCTGCTATCTTGGCTATGGGCGCCTTGGTTGCAGAGGCGTCTGACACCATCTGTATTATCTGGGAAAGGGTCGTGTCTCTTCCGACCTTTGTGGCTCTGCACTTAAGGTATCCGGACTGGTTCACAGTGCCTGCAGATACGCTGCTTCCTTCTCCCTTGTCCACGGGGAGGCTCTCTCCCGTAAGGGCTGCCTCGTTTACCGCTGATATACCTTCCGTCACCACTCCGTCCACGGGAATGTTCTCTCCCGGGCGGACCGTGAATATATCTCCCACCTGTACGTCGTCTATGCCGACTGTTACTTCAGCTCCGTTCCTGATGACCGTGGCTGTGGAGGGGGCCAGCTTCATGAGGCTCTTAAGAGCATCCGTGGTCCTACCCTTAGACTTTGCTTCCAGCATCTTGCCTACGGTGATGAGGGTGACTATCATGGCTGCCGATTCAAAATAGAACTCGTGCATGTAGGTCATGACGGCTTCGTGATCTCCTCTTTGGACTGCCCCTGTCATGGCGAAGAGCGCATAGGTGCTCCAGACAAAGGATGCCATAGATCCCATGGAAACGAGGGTGTCCATATTGGGGGACCCGTGGAGTACCGCCTTGAATCCCGATATGAAGAAGCGCTGGTTTATGACCATGACTATGACTGCAAGTAGCATCTGGGCAAGACCCATGGCCACATGGTTTCCGTCAAAGAAAGAGGGAAGAGGCCAGCCCCACATCATATGTCCCATGGACATGTACATGAGGACAAGAAGGAAGCCAATCGAGGCTATGAGCCTTTTCTTAAGGAGAGGTGTCTCCTTGTCTTTCAATGCTTCTTCCTCCGCCTCGTAACCTGAGTGCGCCTTCTCGCTCGGTCCGCTCTTCGAAGCAATTTCCCTTAAGGATGCTCCGTAGCCTGCGTCCTCAACTGCCTTGATGATGTCGGAAGGGCTTGCTGTGCCTTCCACTCCCATGGAGTTCGTAAGAAGGCTCACGGCGCAGGATTCGACTCCCGGCACCTTTGATACGGCTTTTTCGACTCTTGTCTGGCATGCCGCGCAGGTCATGCCCGTCACATTGTATTGTACCAATTGATTATCTCCTGTATTACTTCATGAGCTTTTGCAGCATGTCCAGCATCTCTTCGACTATCTCGTCGTTCCCCGCCTTTATATTGGCCGTCACACAATTCCTTATGTGGTTCGTCAATACTTCCTTGCTGAAGGCATTCACCGCAGACGTGATCGCAGAGGACTGAGTGAGTACGTCTATGCAGTACTTGTCTTCGTCCACCATCTTTTCAAGGCCCCTTATCTGGCCTTCGATCCTTGCAAGCCTATTTAAGAGCTTTTTCTTTGCTTCTCCGTCTTTATTGTATTTCTTTTCGCTCTCGCAGATATCCACGTGAGCGCACTTTGCGCACTTGGCGTTGATATATTCGGCCTCTGCCTCAAGAGCCGTGACCTGTTCTGCTGCCTTTTTCACTTCGGCAGCCTCCTTTTTCTTTGCCATTTCCAAACCGTCCTTTCCGGTATTCAAAATACCCCTCATGGGTATCCATGGCAAAATAATATACCCCATAGGGGTATATGTCAAGAGCAAATATAAAAGAGGCCGGAAACTTGCAGCTATTTCCTGTCTTGTTCTTCCATGGTCTCCCGGCAGTGCTTTACTATCATGCTTTGCACGCCTTTGCTTGAGCCAAGGCCCTCGAGCCTGCATGAAACCTCATAGCCCTCCTTTTCGAAAACGCTCTTCCAGGAGTCCTCGTCGCCACCTGCCATGTCGTTGTTTGCATGGTCTCCTGCCACTATCATAAGGGGCGAGAGGAGCACTCTTTTGGCTCCCGTCTTTTTGACCATGGCCACCGCATCATAAAGATCCGGCTTTGCTTCGACGGTGCCTATGATCATATCTTTTATACCTGCTTCGTCTATGGCCTTTTGCATTTTCGCGTATACGCTGTTATCGGAATGCTCCGAACCGTGGCCCATGAAGACTCTCGCGGTATCTCCGTCTGCAAAGGCTTTGGTATCCTCGTCTATGACTCTGATAAGCTCCTCTATATCGCCCATGGTCTCCAGAAGATTTTCCCCAAGGACCAAAGAACCGAAACGCCCTTCGAAGGCTTTCATCTCGTCTCCTGCCTGCTCGTACTCTATACCGGCCATGATATGGGTGGGCTGGACTATGACTTTCTTAATTCCTTCATTTGCCATACGCTCAAGAGCTTCTCCGACCCCGTCTACGATTATCCCGTCTCTTTTCTTTAAGACTTTGCGTATGATATGGGATGTGAAGGCTCTCCTTACTTCAAATTCAGGGAAAGCCTCTGCAAGAGCTCTCTCTATGGCTCCTATGGTCTTTTCCCTGTTTTCGGCATAGCTGGTACCGAAAGCCACGGCGAGTATGACAGGTTTTTGTTTATCGGTTTCGTTCATGAAAGTACCTCCCCGGGAATCGTCATGATTTGAGATATATGTGCAAATCGTCTTCAGCTTCGTAAAAGCCTGTATGTATGCCGAAGACCTCTTCGAGCTCTTTAGAGCGCAGCACTTCCTCCGCTCCTCCTGACAGCACGTCTTTGCCGTCCTTCATGAGTATGACGTGATCGGCATAGTGGAGCACCGCCTCCATGTCGTGGAGTATCATTATGATGGTCTTTCCCATCTCCGTCAGTTTTTTTGCATGGTCCATCATCTCGAACTGGTTTTTTACGTCCAGGAAGGTGGTGGGCTCGTCCATGATAATGACGTCGGTGTCCTGGGCAAGAGCCATGGCCATGTATGCCTTTTGCCTTTGGCCTCCGGAGAGGTTCTCAAGCTTTTTGTCCGACAGATCCTCAAGACCCGCCATACGAAGAGCACTCCTTACGGCCTCGTGATCTTCTTTTCTGTAGCGCCTGGGATAGCTGAGGTAAGGATAGCGTCCATGCATGACCATATTGTATACGGAGATGTCCGGTACGTTCCTGCTCTGGGAAACATAGGCTATCTTTCTGGCCAGCTCCTTTTGATCTATATCCTCTAAGGGTTTTCCGTCTATGGATATGTCTCCCGTATACTCGGGAACAAGCCTTAAGATCGATTTCACCGTAGTGCTCTTGCCGCAGCCGTTGGGTCCTATGAGGACCGATATCTTCCCTTCGGGAAACTCGGCGCTTACACCGTGAAGCACTCTTTCTCCGTCATAGGAGGTGCAAAGGTCTTTTATCTTTATCAATTGGCGCCTCCTTTCCGGTTCCTGAGGAGCCAGATGAAGAAGGGCCCTCCGAGGAAGCTCATGAGTATGCCCGTGGGAAGCTCGTAGGGAGCGAATATCATGCGGGCAAGAAGATCGCATATACATACGAAACCGGCTCCCAAGAAAGCTGCAAAGGGAAGGAGCCGTCCGCTCTCGCTTCCAGCTATGCGCCTTGCGATGTGAGGAACTATGAGGCCCACAAAGCCCAGGATCCCCGCAAAGCTGACGCAGGCTCCCGCAAGGAGGGCCGCAAGGGTGAGCATGCCGTTCCTTACCAAAGACACGTTCATCCCCAGGGACTTTGCCGTATCGTCTCCCAAAGACAGCACGTCCAGTTCGTTGGTGAGAGTGCAGGCAAGAGCAACGCCTAAGATTATGAGCACCGCAGCAGGCACCAGCCTTGCCTGGTTCACGGCCGAAAAGCCTCCCACTCTGAAATCACGGCTGGAAAGGGCCGCGTCGGGAACGAAGGTTATGACCGTTTCGGTCATGGCGTTAAGAAAGGCCGTGACCGCCACGCCTCCGAGGACAACGGTGGTCTTGGATGCATGGCTCTTTCTTGCCACCGACACCACAAGGAAGGTGGATGCTATGGCCCCCGCAAAGGCGGCTCCAGCTACGGCCCAGGCAGTGAACACCCCAAGGCCGCAGCAAAGGGCAACGGCAAAACCTGCGCCTGCGTTGACGCCTATGATCCCCGGCGATGCCAGAGAGTTGGAAAGTACCTTTTGTATTATGGTACCGGATACCGCAAGTCCCGCTCCTGCAAGAAGGCAGGCCTCGGTCCTGGGGAGCCTCACGTACCAGAATATCCTCTGGGCTGCCGAGGACCCGGGGCCCGAGATCACTGCATACCACAGTTTGGAAAGGGACATGCCCGACACTCCCACGCATATGCTAAGGACCGCCGAGACCAGCACGAACAAAGCGCCTGCTGCAAATAGCAGGGCTTTGCTCTTTGCCTTTCCCTCTCCTGTTTTTTTGTTTTGATCGCTTATCACTTCAAGATCCTTTTGATATATCGTCTATATACGATGAGACCCTATTCCCCGTAGAGAATAGCCTCGAGCTTTTCGTAAGACTCTCCCCAGAGGGCGTTGGGCTTTAAGTGATAGAGCCTCTTTTCCATCATGTATACTCTGCCCTCTTTTACTGCTGTAAGGCCTGCCCATGCGGGGTTGCCTGTAAGAGCGTCTTCAAGAGCCTTCTGAGCTCCTTCGGAGTCGCTTCCCTGCTGGGTGATGAATATCATATCCGGGTCCTCCTCGATGATCTTTTCTATGGAAAGATCCTCAAGAAGTCCGCTTCCGTCGGCTATGTTGGTGCAGCCAAGGTCTTTCAGCATGAGCCCTAAGACTGTGTCGTCGGAGCCTTTTGCCTTGACGGTGGATGCGGCGGCTCTTACGAACAAGATCTTGGGAGATCCCTTTGCCGCAGCCTGAGCCTGTCCTTTGCTTATGGCGGCTTCTACCTGCGCTTTGATGGCTGTTCCGTTGGTCTCATAAAGATCTGCTCTTCCGGTTATGTCCGTACATACCTTGAGCATGCGGAGATAGTCTTCAAAGGAATTCACATTGAAGTAAAGGACCTTTACTCCCGCGCTTTCGAGGGTGTCCTTTATATCTACCTGCTTCTTAGTGTTGGCGCTCCCGATCACAAGGTCCACCTCTGCGCTGAAAAGCTGCTCGAGGTTTATGGCATTGTACTTGCCAAGGTCTACTACGTCTTCGCCTAAGTCAAGGCCGAAGTCTTCCCATGCATCGTGGACGGCAGCTTTTAAGGTGCCTCCCGCAAGGACCCAGGTGTCTGCAAAACTTCCCATGATGGCGGCCACGTTCTTGGGCTCTTCATCGATGGTCACTTCTCTTCCAAGATCGTCTGTGACGGTAACGGGTTTCCATTCACCCTTGTTTCCGCCTTCCTCCTTCTTTGCACCGCAGCCTGCAAGCATCGCTGCGCAAAGGACCAGTGCTAAGATTACTGCAATCGTCTTTTTCATTTTCTCTTCTCTCTTCTTTCTGTCATTGTCTTTATCCGGCAAAGGCCGGTTCAAGCCTTTTGTTTCAGCGGAAGTCTTTTAAAAGCTCTTCCGTCTGTTCTTCCGTAAGTATTTCTCCGCTTTCGAGCAGTGCCGAAAGGCAGCGGTGGAAGAACTCCTTCCTTGCGGATTGGGTATCTATCTTCTCCTTTGCAAGGACTCTTATCTGTGCCATGCGCTCTAAGATCTCGTCCATGTTTTCCGGAACGCAGCTTGCAAGCTCGTCCCTAAGCCAGGCGGAAGCCGGCGGGCTTGCCCCCAGGCTCGACACGGCCACAGTAGTGCGGCCCTTTCTGAAGGTAGCCGGGAATATGGCCGTGCAGGCCTCTCCGTGTCCAGAGCATACATAAGGGATATGCAGCTCCTTGCACGCCTTTGACAAAATGCTTTCCGCCTCTTTGCTGCCGCTTGCATCTATGACCAGGAGCTTGCCTTCGGCATCTTCTCCTGTAACGGCTCTTCTTTCAAGTTTTACGGGAAGCTCTTCGATCTCTTTGCATATTTCAGGGGCTACTACGGTGACGTCTGCCCCTTCCTTAAGGAGAACCATTGCTTTATGAAGGGCTATGCTGCCCCCGCCTGCCACAAGGCAGGGCTCGTTTTCAAGCTCTATGAGTATGGGGAAAAAGGACATGTTTCCTCCTCTATCTGCTTCTCTTTTTCTTTACGAAATAGTTTAGGACTCCGCCGAATACTATGATGCCCGCCGCAAGGAAGAGGACCTTTTTTGCCGCTTCCTGGGGTATGGCTCCCTT
Organism: Bacillota bacterium; assembly: GCA_017619385.1. Lineage (GTDB taxonomy): Bacteria > Bacillota > Clostridia > Peptostreptococcales > Anaerovoracaceae > RUG13409. Next base: position 8,149 of record JAFZSM010000129.1, on the reverse strand, counting down.
TTCTCCCACCGTATCGGAATAGAACGTCAGAGCGTATTCTATCTCGAGGCTGTCGCCCATGGACGTGGTATCGGCCACAACGGACATGGGATCGTCCATCAGCGTTATGGGTATCTCGAACTGGGAATTGCCTCCGTCCGTTATGAGGTTTTTATACATGGTGTCGTCTATGACCATGTAGTCGTAATACGGGCTGCTCCATATGAGGGTCGCGTAGGCTTTGCCTTCCCTTACGGTAAGAAGGGTCGGGGAACTGACGCTGGCCCTGCCGCTCCCTCCTATGAGGTTGACCTCTATGGAGTATTCTCCGTCGGGCAGGTCTATGGATACGGCCTGGGGAGTCCCTTCTGACCCTGCCGGCTTGTATTGATTATCATCCATGATGAGCTCTGCCCCTTCCGTATCGAGGGCGTTTATGGCCTGTTCTATGAGGTCGTAATCGGGAAGCTTTATGAGGAGAGCTTCCGCAGGAAGCGTGGATGCGTCGAAGAGTATCTTCCTGTCGTACCACTTTTCCCTTGCCTTACTGAAGGCCGCGCAGTCCATATCTGCGTTCAGGTATTCTATGGGGAAGGTGAAGGTGGTCCTTCCTTCGTTTATCTTGGGAGATATCCACTCCGACCTGTCCGCTTTCGCGGCTTCAGACTTTGTCCCTTGGTATACGTAAAGGTAGCTTGTGCTCCCTATGGTGATGCTGGCCGTGATCTCGCCGTCCTTTACGGTGATGCTCGCGCTCCTCACCTTAAAGAAAGGCGAAGACGAATCGCACTTTATATCGTAGGTCCCGTCGGCAAGATCCTTTCCGTATACGGGGGTCATGCCGTACCTTCCGGTCTTTCTCGTCCTTATGTCCTTCTGCGCTTTCAGTATCCTTTCAACGGCGCTCGTGTCATCTTCCGCGCTCTCGGCAAGGACTGCATTTGCCGGAAAGCTGCACAGCAAAACTGCTGCAAGTATCATGCAGAAGGCCTTTGAAATGATTCTTTGGTATCTCTTTTTTAGATCCATTTCTTTCCCCTCCTACAGATTCTTCTTTTTGTATATGAATATGACGGCTATGGTCCCGAAGATAAGAAGGTATGCTCCCAGGACTATGAAGCCGAAATATCCTGACGGTTCTCCGTTTGCGATGCTCCTTATCATTGCGCAGGACTGGGAAAGGGGCAAAAGCGATACCGCCTGCCTGAATCCTGCTGGCATCTGCTCAGTGGAAAAGAAGGTATTGCAAAGGAAAGACATGGGCGTGATTATGTACGACGTGAACTTGGGCGGGTCCGCATAGCTCTTGGCCATGAATGAGAGCACAAGGGCAATGGTCGCAAAGACCGTACCGTTCAAAAACATGATGAAGACCGACAAAGCGTTGAACACAAGGTCCGTTCTGATGGGAGCCGTAAGCAGCAGTATTATGCATCCCGCATAAAGGCCCCTTAAGGCGCCGCCTATGACCTGGCCTAAGATGAACTGCCAAAGGGGCGTAGGCGATACCATGACCTGGTCTAAGGCTTTTTCATAGAGCCTCTGGGTGCTCATATTCTGGACTATGGCCGAAAAGGACCCGTGCATGGTGGCCATGGCCACGACGCCGGGCACTAGAAAATGAAGGTAGGGCTCGCCGTGAGAGGTGGTCTGTATGCCCATACCGAATATGATCAGATACATGAGAGGCGATATCATGGCGGCGACGGTTATCTTGTAAAAGTCCCGCCTGAATTCGACCCATTTTTCCCAAAGAACTGTTAATATACCCATCACAAATATTATTTGTATCCCCGTAAAAAATTACTGTATCTATGCTGCTACTGGAGCTTCCTGCCTGCGCAGTCCACGAAGACGTCTTCCAAAGTAGTGGCCCTGAAGGAGGCTTCTTTTCCTGCTTCAGACAGGTAGTTTATAGCCTCTTCCCTGTCGTGGAAGTATTTGCTCACAAGGCCGTCTTCCGTCGTAAGGTCCACGGCGAAAGCTCCCAGTTCTTCTATGAGAGCGTCCGGGGTGTCAAGCTTTTGGAGCTTGCCCCGGTTTATGAGGGCCACCCGGTCGCAGAGGGCCTGGGCCTCTTCGATATAGTGGGTGGTAAGTACTGTGGTCATCTTTTTTTCGTTCAGCTGCCTCAGAAGGTTCCACATCTGACGCCTTGAAAGGGCATCCATGCCTGCTGTGGGCTCGTCGAGAAGAAGTATTTCAGGTTCTATCATAAGGGACCTGCATATCATGACCTTTCTCTTCATGCCTCCCGAAAGGTGCCTTACGGTCCTCTTCCTGAATTCCGTAAGACCTGCGAATTCCAGCAGCTCTTCGCTCTTTTCCTTTATGAGCTTCTTGGGCATATAGTAAAGGCGGCCCTGGTATTCCATGACTTCGTCTATGGTCATGTCCTGACGCATGGAATATTCCTGCGTTATGACGGAAAGTTTCCTCTTCTGGGACGATGCCTTCCTGTCGAGTTTTTGGCCGTCTATGAGTATCTCTCCGGAGGTGGGCAGCAGCACCGTGGACATCATGCTGATGGTAGTGGTCTTTCCTGCGCCGTTCGGCCCTAAAAGCCCAAAGAACTCTCCCGTATCTATGGTAAGATCGAGGCCGTCTACGGCTGTGAAATCTCCGAATCTTTTTGTCAGTTTCTTTATCTCTATCATTTTCCTGCAAAAACAAAACGACCGCGGCAACAAACGTTGCTACAGCCGTATTTCCCATAGCTTGTAAAATGGCCTTGCCGGCTACTCGACCGGTGGCTTTTTATAGATACAGCAGGTCTTCTGACTTACGCTTTTTTGGGATCTTTTGATCCTCGCCCTCACACACCTGCCTTCTCAGATCTATATCCAATGGCTTTGGGGAGCGGTATGCGAAGTATGCGTTCACAGCGGCGGTACCGTTCACGACTCAAACGTGATTCCCTATTATCCGGTGCCCTCAAAGACACCGGCACTGTATCTTTTTATATCAATATATATGTGAGTATATCACAAAAAAAGCAGCCGTGACTGCCTTTCTAAATATTTCTCAATACTGCCTTAAATTCTATAACGTCTTTTCTTGGTGAAGAAGCCGTGATCTCTCCTTTGTGGGCTTCCGCTATTGCTTTAGCTATGGAAAGCCCCACACCGAAGCCTTTGCCCGATGTCCTTGCTTTGTCCGAGCGGTAAAAGCGGTCGAAGAGCTTCGGAAGCTCTGTTTCATCCAGGTCCTCGCAGGGGTTTGATTCCGTTATAACGACGCCTTTTTTATCCTTGGCAAGAGTGAGTTTAACGGTCCCTTCGGGAGCTGTGTATTTCATCGCGTTCTCAAGAAGTATGGAAACGAGCTGCCTTACCATATATTCGTCGCCCCTGAAGCTTAAACCTTCTTCGATGTCCAAGGAAAGAGAGTAGCCTTTTTGCTCCGCAGTCTCCCTGAAGGATTCCGCAGTCTCTCTTACTGCGCCGCTTATATCCATATCCGTCATGTTCATGGCGGGCTCTTCCTCGTCCATACGGGAAAGGGTCACAAGGGAGCTTACCAGCTCTCCCATCTTTTCGGTCTGGCCTTTGGCCTTTTCTATCCACTTGTTTTCGCCCACGTCCATCTCAAGGACCGAAAGGCTCGTGTTTATGACCGTAAGAGGCGTCTTAAGTTCGTGGCTTGCGTCGGTTATGAACTGTTTTTGTTTTTCTGCCGCCTTGACTACCGGGTCTATGGCCTTTCTCGAAAGGAGAACGACCAGTATATACACCAGGAGTATGCATCCGACGGCCGCAAGGACCGAAACGAAAAGCAAATTTCTGAAACTTCTGAGCTGACTGAATGCCGAAAGGAATATGGCCGTGTATGTATCTTCTCCTGACTTGTAAACGTAGTATTTGTATCCGTCGTAAAAGCCGAAGCCCTCGCCCTTCTTTTTCGCAGCAGCCAGATAGTCTTTTATGCCGGATGCGTCTACGGAAATGATGTTGCCGAGGTTAGAAGAAAGGAGCTCTCCATCTCCGCTGAACTCAAGGGTAAAGAAGCGCAAAGAGTATAGGGTCTCTTTATTGAAGGGACCTTTCTTTCCTGAAAAATCCCAATCTTCCTCTTTTCTCTTACTGTCCGCCGGTTCGCTCCACGGCGCATCTATGCTTTTGGGTCTCTCGTCTTTTCTCTCTTCGAAAAGGCCGGGATTCTCGCTTATCATGACCAGCGTCGTCTTAAGATCGCCGTTTACCGATATATAGTTGCCTATGTTGAGGATCGCGCAAAGAAACACCATGACGGCCGTAACGGACAGCATGGCTATCTTTATGAACTTCTTCTTTAGCTTATTTATCATGGCCGTCCTCCAGCATATATCCCATGCCGCGTACTGCCTTGACCGTTACGTCTGAGCCTACGGCCTGGAGCTTTTTTCTTAAGTTGGAGATGTGCACCCACACAACGTTTATCTCGGAATCAGATTCCCAGCCCCATATCCTTTCCATGAGTTTGTCTGCAGAGACCAACACTTTGGGAGCTCTTAAGAATAGCTCCATGAGTTGGAACTCCTTGCCCATGAGCCTGGCTTCACCCGAAGGACCGCTTATCATAGCTGTTGCCGTATCGAGTTTAAGATCTCCGTAGGAAAGGACGGAGTCCGTATATCCTCCACTCCTTCTAAGAAGAGCTCTGACCCTTGAGATGAGCTCGTCTGCTGCAAAGGGCTTAGGCAGGTAATCGTCCGCCCCAGAGTCAAAGCCCGTTATACGGTCGTCTTTTTCTCCCTTTGCTGTGAGCATCATGACGGGAGTTTGAAAACCCTTGGCTCTGAGTTTCTTCAATACTTCTATACCGTTTAATTTGGGCATCATGACGTCAAGTATCACGGCGTCGTAATCTCCGCCGATCGCAAAATCATAGGCGTCCTGTCCGTCGCTTACCACGTCTACGGTAAATTGATTCTTTTCAAATAGGGCTTGCAGGGCTTCTGCAAGATCCAGTTCGTCTTCAGCTATAAGCAGTTTCATATATGGCCTCTTTTCACAGGTTGTCCGGTTGCATGACCTTGATTATATATTTTTGCTATCATTTAACCCAAGCCACCTAAAGCGTACCTAAATCCCATCTTATATTCATTCGTACACCGGTTCATATAAAAGTGTGTTTTTCATGCCCCGGTTGTCAAATAACAGTATCGTCCAGCAGAAAGTCGATGATGCCGATATTGAGCACACCGTTCTCGTCATACCAGCGCTTCCGGATATCGTGACGAACTATTATTTTGGGGAAAGAATCTCCGGTAAGCGACAGGGGCTTGCTTTCGGAAGCGATCTTTGCCTCATTTTCCATGGCGTAAGCAGACTGAATATAGGTCTTTTTACCGCCTCGTACGGCTATAAAGTCTATCTCTTTTGGGACCTGGACGGTGTGCCCGGCTTTGTTTTTTTTAGTGCCGTACACGATGCCGATATCGACCTGGCATCCGCGAATACGGAGATCGTTGTAGAGGATGTTCTCCATGATATGGGTCATCTCCTGCTGACGGAACCCGATCCTTGCATTCCGAAGCCCCAGATCATCGCAGTAATACTTATTGGGGTAGTCAAAATAGTCCTTGCCTTTAACATCATACCGCCGGCACTCCTCAAACAAGTAGGAATCGATCAGATGACCGATATATGCCTTTACGGTATTGGCCGCGACAGTATTCTCCCCGGCAAGCTTCTGCCTGGAATTCAGCGAATTGGCAATGTTGTTCGGATTAGTAAGCGATCCGACAGAGGAACATAAAAGATCCAGGGCGGCAGACAACACATCTTCCCGCTTTATCTTTTTACGCTCTACGATATCCTTTAGATAGACTTCCGAGATAAGCGCTTTCAGGTAATCCATTTTTGCGGTTTCATCCGGCCTTGACAAAACCAATGGCATACCCCCGTAAAAAGCATAATTGTCAAAGGCATCAGTCCGGTCTCCCCCGACAAAGGAGTAGTACTCTGAAAAACTTAAGGGATGCACCCGAACATCGTCGTTTCGTCCGCGGAACTCGGTAAGAATATCACTTGAAAGCATTCTGGAATTGCTGCCGGTCACATAGATATCCAGGTTGGACAGGGATCTTAGATCGTTAAGAGCATCATAGAATGTTATGGTTTTTCCTTTAGAGTTATATGGATTCGGAACCTCATCGGACATCTGGATCTCGTCCACGAACAAATAGAACCGGTCAGAGCTGCCCTCGACCTGCTCCCGAACCTTCTTTGCCAGTTCAAGCGGATTCCTGTAGCGAATGTCTCTGGCAAGATCCAGTTCATAAGAAAGGATATGATCCTCCTTCACACCCTGCTCCAGAAGATAGTTTCTGAAGATGGTATTCAGGAGGTAAGACTTCCCGCATCTGCGAATACCGGTAATGACTTTGACCTGACCGTCCCACATATATGAAATCAATTTTTTCAGATACAGATCTCGTTTAATTTCCATAGCGGCCTCCTATTGAGAAGTTGATTAATATATCATGAAACTTCTCAATAGGTATTATACGTGCCGCAAAATAGAAAGTCAACGTATTCGTTGAGAATTTGGCTAATGTATTGTTTGAGTTATCAACTACAAAAAACATAAACTTTTTTGTCCTTAAGGTTCATTTAAGGCACACCCGTATAATCCAAGGCATAAAAGCTGCGCGGCAGCATTAAAAAAGAAAACTTATCTCGGGAAAACATGAAAGAGAGGTACATATCATGAAAAAGAAGATTACAGCAATAATATTTGCACTGATACTTGTCTTATGCTTTGCAGCATGCGGTGCAAAAAGCAGCAGCTCCGGCGTGACCGTGACAACAACGGGAAACACCGGCTCAGAGGAAAGCACTTCATCACAGGATGCAGTGATCACCGAAAAAAGTGAAAGCTCAAAGACAACGATAAGCACTGCTTCCGGAGGAGCATTAGACACGAGCGGTCTCTTCTCAGCAAAAGACCTGACCCAAGAACCGGATCTTACGGACGCAGTCTACTATACCTTAAAGGACGGAGAGGATATCTCCATAACAAAGGCAGGAGTTTACGTCCTTTCCGGAAGCGCAAGTGAAGTGACAGTTACAGTCGACTCAGGAGATGACGATAAGGTGCAGATAGTCTTAAACAACGCAAACATCACAAACAAAGACTTCCCCTGCATCTACGTAAAGAATGCGGACAAGGTATTCATCACAACGGTCAACGGAACGGAGAATTCGCTTAGCGTTACCGGGACCTTCACCACTGACGGATCCACAAATACCGATGCGGTCATCTTCTCAAAGGACGATCTGGTACTGAACGGACTGGGCACATTGAAGGTCACTTCCTCAGACAACGGCGTCAGCTGCAAGGATGATCTCAAGGTCACCGGAGGAACTCTCATTATCTCCGCTCAGGACTGCGGACTTGAAGCAAATGATTCTATACGGATCGCAGACGGTAATATCACCGTCACAGCGAAAAACGACGCTATCCACGCCGAATACGATGAAGACCAAAGCGTAGGATACATATATATCTGCGGCGGCACTCTTATGCTTAAGGCCGGAGATGACGCCATCCACGCAACGACCATTGCCCAGTTCGACGGAGGAGAAATAACCATAAGCGCAGCCGAAGGTATCGAAGCTACCTGGGTACAGATCAACGGAGGAAATATCGACATCACCTCCACCGACGACGGAGTAAATGCCGCAAGAAAATCGAACGCATATACCGTTCTTTTCGAGATGAATGACGGATACCTTAAGATCAGTATGGGTCAGGGAGATACGGACGCCATCGATTCCAACGGAAACATCATCGTAAACGGTGGAACTATAGACATCACAGGTCAAAGCAGCTTCGACTATGACGGGACCGCAAAGTATAGCGGCGGCACCATCATCGTAAACGGACAGACGACCAATACCATCACCAACCAATTTATGGGCGGCGAAGGAATGAAGGGTATGCAGAATTGGGGCGGTCAAAGCCAGACCGCTCCCGGCTCTTCCGGACAGGCTCCTGATACGACTTCAGGAGCCTCTTCGCAAGGAAACAGCGGAAACCAGTGGAACGGCGGAAATATGCAGACAAGACCCGGAAAACACTGAAAAACCATCCTTAAGTTTCATTTAAGGAAGGGCCTGTATGATACAGGCAGATAAACGAAAGGAGGCTCAAAGGAAATGTCAGTATCTGATACAAAGCCTAT
>JAFZSM010000128.1 GCA_017619385.1 Bacillota bacterium | reverse complement strand
TCAACAAGCCCGAAAAAGGTCACTTCGACAAAGCCGGCGTAGCTTACAAGAAGCACCTGGCAGAGTTCAGACCTGAAGAGGGCGAAAGCTACGAAGTCGGACAGGTCATAAGCGCCGCAGATTTCGAAGAGGGAGCTCTGCTCGATGTTACCGGCACATCCAAAGGTAAGGGAACCCAGGGTAACATCAAGAGACATCACCAGAGAAGAGGACCGATGTCTCACGGTTCCAAGCATAAGAGACTGCCCGGCGGCCTCGCAGCTGCAACTTATCCGTCAAGAGTCTTCAAGGGACATCACGCTCCCGGAAGAACAGGACGCGACACAGTCACCATGCAGAACCTCGAATTAGTTAAAGTTATTGCAGACAGAAACCTTCTCCTCGTAAAAGGTGCTGTTCCCGGAAACAAGGGCGGACTTCTCAAGATCCGTACTGCAGTCAAAACTCAGAAGTAGAGATAGAAAGGAGAAACTCAAATGGCAAAAGTAACAATGCTTACTATGGCCGGCGAAGAGGCTGGAAAGCTCGATCTTTCCGACAAGGTCTTCGGCATCGAGCCTAACGAATATGCTGTTCATGCAGTTGTAAAGAACTATCTCGCAAATCAGAGACAGGGAACACAGTCCGCACTTACACGCGGCGAAGTCAGAGGAGGCGGCAGAAAGCCTTTCCGTCAGAAGGGAACCGGTCGTCACAGACAGGGAAGCTCAACTGATCCTTCACAGGTCGGCGGCGGCGTAGTATTCGCACCCAAGCCCAGAAGCTACAGATATACGCTCCCCAAGAAGCTCAGAAGACTGGCAATGCTCTCCGCACTCTCCGCAAAGGTAGCTGACAAAGAGCTCGTCGTACTCGACAAACTCTCCTTCGAAGCTCCCAAGACAAAAGAGATGGTCAAGGTCCTCGGAAATGTGAAGGCAGCAAAGAAAGCCCTCATCATCACCGCAGAAAAGGACGAGAACGTCATCAAGAGCGCAAGCAACATCCCCGGCGTAAGGGTGAGCATGGTAGGTCAGATGAACGTTTATGAGATCGTCGGACACACGAGCCTGATCCTCACACAGGATGCAGTCAAAAAGATCGAGGAGGTATATGCATAATGAAAACTCCTTATGACGTATTATTAAGACCGGTCGTCACGGAGAGATCCATGGACGACTCAGCCGAGAAGAAGTACACGTTCATCGTCGACAGACGCGCGAACAAGACTGAGATCAAGGCAGCAGTAGAAGAAGCTTTCGGAGTACAGGTAGTCAGCGTAAACACAGCTAACTTCCAGGGAAAGCTCAAGAGACAGGGAAGATACGAAGGATATACAGCCGCATACAAGAAGGCTATCGTAAAACTTTCCGAGTCCAGCAAGACAATAGAGTTCTTTGAAGGACTGTAGTAGGAGGAGAAGACAATGGGAATCAAAAAGTATAAACCGACATCACCTGGTCTTCGCGGAATGACAGTTTCCACCTTTGAGGAGATCACAAAGACGACTCCTGAAAAGTCCCTGACCACATCCCTCAAGAAGAACGCAGGCAGAAACAATCGCGGAACCATCACCGTCCGTCATCAGGGCGGCGGCGCAAGACGCAGATACAGAATCATAGACTTCAAGAGAAACAAAGACGGTATCCCCGCAAAGGTTTCCTCTATAGAGTATGATCCCAACAGAACAGCGAATATCGCTCTTCTCGTATATGCAGACGGCGAAAAGCGCTACATCATAGCACCTGAAGGGATCAAGGTCGGAGATCAGATCTACTCAGGCGCAGATGCAGACATCAAGCCGGGCAACGCACTTCCGCTGGCAAACATTCCTGTAGGTACGATCATTCACTGCATCGAACTCAAGGCAGGAAAGGGAGCACAGCTCTGCAGAGCAGCAGGCGGATACGCACAGCTCATGGCAAAAGAAGAAAAGTATGCACAGGTCCGTCTTCCGTCCGGAGAGGTAAGAAAGGTCCGCATCGAGTGCAGAGCCACCATCGGTGAGATCGGCAACATCGAGCACGGAAACATCAACCTCGGTAAAGCAGGCCGCAAGAGACACATGGGCATCAGACCGACAGTTCGCGGAAGCGTCATGAACCCCAATGACCACCCACACGGGGGTGGAGAAGGTAAAGCTCCTGTCGGACGTCCGGGTCCTGTAACACCTTGGGGCAAGCCCGCACTCGGTTACAAGACACGTAAGAAGAACAAAGCTTCTAACCAGTACATCGTAAAGACCAGAAAGTCCAAGTAGTTGAAAAGGAAGGATAAGAAATGAGCAGATCATTAAAGAAGGGCCCGTTCGTAGATGAAAAGCTTCTCAAAGCTATCGACGCAATGAACGCAGCCAATGACAAGAAGGTCGTCAAGACTTGGTCCAGATCATCAACTATTTTCCCGCAGATGGTCGGACACACAATCGCAGTATACGACGGAAGAAAACACGTTCCCGTATACGTAACTGAAGACATGGTTGGCCACAAGCTCGGAGAGTTCGCTCCCACGAGGACCTTCAGAGGCCACGCAGGTTCTTCAAAGGTAAGATAGGAGGAGACTTAAATGGAAGCAAAAGCAGTAGCTAAATACTTAAGAATGTCTCCGACAAAGATCTCTCCTGTTGCAGATCTTGTAAGAGGAAAGAACCTTGAGGAAGCACTCACCATTCTTAAGTTCACAACAGGCAAAGCAGCTCAGTACATCGAGAAGGTCGTTGCAAGCGCAGCAGCAAATGCAGAGAACAACTTCGACATGGACAGATCCAGGCTGTACGTAGCCGAAATAATCGTTAACCAGGGACCGACAATGAAACGTTGGAGAGCAGGCGCACAAGGCCGTGCAGGAAGGATCCTCAAGAGAAGCTCCCACGTAAGCGTAGTCCTGAAAGAAAGATAGTCGGTAGGAGGATAAACAATGGGACAGAAAGTTAGTCCACGCGGATTCAGAGTCGGAGTTATCCAGGATTGGGATTCCAAGTGGTATGCAAACAAAAAGAACTTCGCCGAATATCTTGCAGAAGATAACAAAGTCAGAGAGTTCATCAAAAAAGAACTCTATGCAGCAGGAGTTTCCAAAGTAGTCATCGAAAGAGCTGCTGAGAATCAGATCAGAGTATCCGTCATGACAAGAAACCCCGGTATGGTTATCGGACGCGGCGGAGACGGTATCGACAAGCTCAAGGCAAAACTTGAGAAGATGACCAAGAAGGCCGTCACCGTAAGTATCGTTGAAGTAAAGAAACCCGATGCAGATGCTCAGCTCGCAGCTGAGAGCGTCGCTAAGGCCCTCGAAAAGAGAGTCGCATTCAGAAGAGCGATGAAGCAGACCATTCAGAGAACAATGAAGGCCGGCGCAAAGGGAATCAAGGTCGTTATCTCCGGAAGAGTCGGCGGCGCCGAGATCGCAAGATCCGAGAAGTATTCGGAAGGAAACGTTCCTCTCCATACACTCCGCGCAAACATCGATTACGGTTTTGCAGAAGCTGACACACAGTACGGAAGAATAGGCGTCAAAGTCTGGGTCAACAACGGCGAGTATCTCGACAAGGCCCTGCTGCCCGCAATTCCTGAAGAAAAGGAAGAGAAGAAGGGCGGAAGGAACGACAGAAGAAACAACCGTCAGAGAAGAGAAGGACAGGGAAGCCGCGATAACAACAGAAACAACAACAATCGCAGCAGAAACAACAGATACGAGGAAGAGAAGCCCAAGAAGGCAGTCAATCCCCGTAAGCGCCCCAACAAACCGGCACCCGCTCCCGCAGTAGAGGAAACCGCCGTTGAGGCAGCAGCAGAAGTTACAGCACCAGTAGAAGAATAGCGAGAAGGAGGATAGCTCAATGTTAATGCCAAAGCGCGTCAAATACAGACGTGTACAAAGAGGCAGAATGAAAGGCGTCGCAACAAAGGGTAACAAAGTATCTTACGGCGAGTTTGGACTTGTTGCTCAGGAGTGCGGCTGGATCACTGCCAACCAGATCGAAGCTGCCCGTGTCGCTATGACAAGATACATCAGAAGAGGCGGTAACGTATACATCAAGATTTTCCCGCATAAGTCAGTGACCAAGAAGCCGGCTGAAGTCCGTATGGGTTCCGGTAAAGGTGCTCCTGACCATTGGGTAGCAGTAGTCAAGCCGGGTCGCGTAATGTTCGAGATCTCCGGCGTTTCCGAAGAAGCAGCAAGAGAAGCAATGAGACTTGCTTCCCACAAGCTTCCCATCAAGTGCAAGTTCGTGTTAAAGGGGGCTGAATAAAAATGAAGATCGAAAAAATCAGAAGCATGAGCCCTGCAGAACTCGCAAGTGAGGAAACAAGACTCAAAAAGGAACTGTTCAATCTCAGATTCCAGAACGTAACAGGTCAGCTTGAGAATCCTCAGAGAATGAAGGAACTCAAGAAGGACATAGCAAGAGTAAAGACCGTGATTCGTGAGAACGAACTCAAAGGATAATGAAAGGAGGAAGCGAAAATGTCTGACAGAAATTCCAGAAGAACAATAGTTGGAATCGTAACCAGCAACAAAATGGATAAGTCGATCGTAGTATCTGTCGAAGAATCCCGTCGCCATCCTCTTTACGGAAAATCCCAGAAGATTTCCAAGAAGTTCATGGCGCACGATGAGAACAACGAATGCTCCATCGGCGACAAAGTAAGGATCATGGAGACAAGACCTCTTTCCAAGTCAAAGAGATGGAGACTTGTCGAGATCGTAGAAAAGGTTAAGTAAGGAGGCACCAGATGATTCAGAACGAAACAAGACTGAAGGTTGCAGACAACTCCGGCGCAAAGGAGCTCCTGTGCATCAGAATCTTGGGCGGTACCGGTCGTAAATATGCAAATATAGGCGACGTCATCGTATGTGCCGTCAAAGATGCCACACCCGGCGGAATCGTAAAGAAAGGTGACGTCGTAAAGGCAGTTATCGTAAGAACAGCAACAGGCGCTCGTCGTGCAGACTGAAGCTATGTGAAGTTCGATCAGAATGCGGCAGTTATTATAAATGAAGATAAGACCCCCAAGGGAACACGTATCTTCGGACCTGTTGCAAGAGAATTAAGAGATAAGGGATACATGAAGATCGTCTCCCTCGCTCCCGAAGTACTGTAAGGAGGACAGCTAAATGAAGATCAAAAAAGGTGATACAGTCCTCGTTATTACAGGCAAGGACAAGGGCAAGAAGGGCGAAGTCATCGCTGCATTCCCGAAGACAAACAAGGTCATAGTCAGCGGAGTCAACATCCAGTCAAAGCACGAAAAGGCAAGACAGGATCAGCCCGCACAGATCATCAAGGTCGAAGGACCCATCGATGCATCAAACGTAATGTTCTATGACAGCAAAGCAAAGGCTCCTACACGTATCGGATACACTGTAGAGGGCGGCAAGAAGAAGAGAGTATCCAAGAAGACCGGCAAGGTCGTTGACTAGAGAAGGAGGAGAAACTTATGTCAAGACTTAGAGACAGATATAAAGAACAAGTTTTTCCCGCACTTCAGGAAAAATTCCACTATGACAACGTGATGCAGGTTCCCAAACTTGAAAAGATCACTCTCAACATGGGACTGGGAGATTGCAAAGACAACTCCAAGCTCCTCGAAAAAGCAGTTTCTGAGATGGCAATCATCGCAGGACAGGCCCCGGTAGTAACCAAGTCCAAGAAGTCCATCGCTAACTTCAAGGTAAGAGAAGGCATGAACGTAGGCTGCAAAGTAACTCTCCGCGGAGAGCGCATGTACGAGTTTGCAGACAAGTTCTTCAACATCGCTCTTCCGAGAGTAAGGGACTTCAAGGGCGTGAGCAAGAACTCCTTCGACGGACGCGGAAACTATTCCATGGGCGTCAAGGAACAGCTGATCTTCCCCGAGATCGTATACGATCAGGTCGAGAAGGTCAGAGGAATGGATATCGTATTCACAACAACGGCCAAGACCGACGAGGAGTGCTTGTTCCTCCTCCAGGCTCTGGGAATGCCGTTTGAGAAGTAGGAGGCAGAGAAGTGGCTAAGACAGGATTAAAAGTTAAGCAGACAAG
>JAFZSM010000012.1 GCA_017619385.1 Bacillota bacterium | reverse complement strand
GTTCTCAAAAGCGGGCTGAAGGGCCGGAGACTGGAGCACGGGCTGAAGCGGTATCATGAGAAGGACGCCAAGAGCCAGGACTACTATGGTCACAAGCGAAGAGGTGGCTATGGAGAGAGTGGCTATGATCTCATTTTCCGGAGTGCCGCTCTTTACACCCACTATATCTCTGGCATTGATGGCGCAGGGTATCTTCATATTGATGAGGTTTCCGGTTATGAAAGCCAAGTAGCTGCCCCCTGCTCCCAGCATGGGAACATATATGAGATACTCAACGATGCCGCTGACCAGATATACAAGGCCTACGCCTATAAAGGCCTTGAGTCCCGCAGAAATGTTGGGCATGGCGTTGAGATAGACTCCTATGACAAAGGGAGCTGCAAGCAAAAGCAGCAGCACTGCTGCAGTGAAAAGCCTCCCGAGGCTGTGGGTGCGATTCAAGTATTTTTCATATGCCTGTTTTGCATTCATTTTTTCTTCCATGGCGCACCTCCTATATGAGCCTTCCAAGGAAAATTGCCGCCGTCATGGCTATGAGCATGCTCCCCGCTACGGAGAAGCTGTCCACCCAATCGGCTTTTGCCTTTTCCTTTACGGCGATAAATATACCCATGGCCATGGCAGCGACCACTGCCACGGCAAGGGAGAGCCAGCTTCCACCGAAGGAAAGCTTACCCTCGCCTGAGATGATGGTCCCTATATAGCTGGCGATATAGGCAGATACAAGGCCTATGAACATGGCGGTCATGGCCGTATCGCCGAAACCGGAAAGATTCAGTTTTTTCTCTTTCCCGTCCTTTTTCTTTGCCGGAGCGGGAGTCTGCAGCCTGGTGCAGTAGGCTTTACCGTTGAAGATCACCAGGACCATGCCCCACATTATGCAAAAACTCATGAGAAGGGCTATGGTGGTGAAGGCTTCGGGGGTCATGTTGGCTATGGACAAGCCTCCTATACCAACGGCCTCCGAAGCAGCTTCCGCCACCTGGGTCTCGTAATGAAGAGCTCCGATGACCGAAAGCCTAAGCCACGGCCAGGGCGTGCCGAGACTGCCGGAGAGTGCGATGACCCCGAGAAGTATCCCGACGCTGGGAAGGACGGCAAAGGTGGCGCTGGCCGTGATGACTCTTTTCATCTTGGCCGTATCTATGCCCATCTCCTTTCCCATCCTGTAGGCCCTCACTGCGAAAACTATGCATATGACGGCCACGAAGCAGATGATCCCTCCGCATATCATATACAGGAAGGGACTGTTGAATTTAGATAATAATTCCATAGGCTTGCCTCCTTTTTAGCAAGAATCATGAGACAATAATACCAATTTTTGCCCTTAAGAACAATACCGCCGGTTCATCGCCGGCGGCATATCGTCTCATTCTTCCCAGAACAATTCGTCCAGGGTTTTTCCCAGGGCTTTGCATATGGCCCTGCAGAGGTTGATGGTGGGATTGTAATCTCCCTTTTCTATGGAATTTATGGTCTGTCTCGAAACACCTACCATATCGGCAAGATCCTGCTGGGAGAGGTCCAAAGCAGCCCTTGCGCTTTTGAGTTTAAGGTTCTTCATCAGTCTCACCCGGCCCTTTCTACTCCTCTTCTTCTCTCTGATCCGCTCTGTGCTTGAGGAATATGGCGATCGCTATAACCATGAAGGCTGCAGCCAGTTCGAATCCGCAGATACCAAACCTTAAAAGCCTGTAGTAGATCGGGCTTCCGGCAGACGCCATCTTCTTTGCGATGACTATATCGAATATTCCGAATCCCGCATTGAACAGGCCGACCAGTGACATCAGCAGTATATACCTGGGTTTGTTCTGGTTAAGAGCGAAATAGCATTCTTTCCATATGGAGTATACTGCGCCTACGGTCACTCCCAGCATCACCGCTCCCATGTACATAGGTGTCATCATATTTCTGTTCAGAAGCTCCGCTGCATCGAGGAGGAACAAAGCCAGCATATACGCTATAATGGTGTACAGAGCATAGGTGCTTCCCTTGCCTTTTTCTATGAGCTGACGCTCATCGTACTTTGCTTTATCGAAGGTCCCCTTGGTAACGAACCAGAATACTGCCACCAGCACTATACCGGCCAATGTTATCATCACGATCAGGAGCCATACACCTGCAATGCCTGCGCTGCCGGCTTTTCTTACGCTGTTATTATATGATATGACCAGTTTGTCGTCCTTTTTGAAGGAATCCCACTCGAACCAGTCAGCCATATATTCGGCGCTTGCGTCACCGAAGAATTCCTTTGCGAACTCAGCGTAGGCTTCCCTGCTTGTAAGATAATAGAAAGTAACGGTGTAGGTGCCGGCTTTCATTTCTATGGTGGTATCGACAGTGATCCATCCGGCTGTGGTCGCATACACACAGGGATCCTCAGCGGAACTTATGACGCAGCCTGTGATGAAGGAGTAGTCCGAGGGCTGCAGGTCTTTTAAGTCGCTTAACTTCTTTCCCATGGGGAGCCAGCTTAAGGATATATTGTATTTTCCGTCTTCATCTATACCGAAGTCTACGCTTGTCTGTTCAGGATCCGGCATGCCGCCTTTTATCTCCAGATTTCTGTGAAAAGTATAGGAGTAAGAAGCGTCGTTATTTACCTCCTTTACCAATCCGTACAGCCCGCCTGCAAAAACCAGAGTCAGGACTGCTATAAGTATCAATGCCGTTGTTTTTTTCATATTGTTTTCCCTTCTTTAAAAAAGTGTTTATCATAAAAAAGTGTTGACGGATGATCATCTGCCAACACTATACAACTCATCTTACTTTATGTCAAGTATATTTTACGTTTTGTTTATATTATTTTTCTTAAAGTCGCGTCAATCTTGCTTTTGCTCCCTGATATCTCTCACCGTCCAGCGTTCCACGACCTTGCCTATGACCACGCTGTGCTCTTTATATGATTCGGGGTCCTCTATCTCTTTTATGAGCTTCTCTCCTGCGAGCCTTCCTATAGTCACCGAATCCTGATTGTAGGTGGTGAGCCTGAAAGCCTTGGCAAGGCCTATGTCGTCGTATCCCACCGTGCTTATATCCGTCGGGATATTGAGGCCTGCCTCTATGATCGCCCTGAGACCTCCCATGTAGGAGTAGTCATCGGGAAACATTATGCAGCTGGGACGCTCTTCTTCTTTCAGCAGGGATCTGGTTATTAGATAACAGCTGTCCGCATCGTGGTAAGCGCTGCTCAAGAGGTACTTTTCGTTGACCTCGAGCCCATGATCTCTCAGGGCCGACGTAAATCCCATGATGCGGTTCCTTGTGACCTCAGTATCTTCTCCGTGTATGAAGGCGATATTCCTGTGGCCCTTGGATATGACATAATACGTAAGATCTCTCATACCCTTGGCATTTTCCGATACCACGGAAGAACAGCTGCTGTACACATAATCTATGGTGACCGCCGGGATACCCGATTCGCACAATGCTTTGATATCGGGGTCCGTGAAATCAGCCGTGATCACTGCGACTCCGTCGAACTGCCTGTATTTGCACTGTTCGAGGAAAGAGCCCTTTCTCCCTGCAACGTCGTTGTTGACGAAAGTGATGTCATAGCCCTTTGCTTCAACTGCATTTTTGAAGTTTTCAAGTATAACGGAGAAGTATTCGTGGGCAAGACCCGGCTTTATGCCGGAGTACACTATCCCTATGTTATATGTCTTGTTAGTTTTCAGAGCCCTTGCGCTGGGGTTCACGACGTAACCAAGCTTCGCCGCTGTCTTCCTCACAAGGTCCTTTGTTGCCTTCCCTATATCAGGCTGGTCATTCAGCGCTTTTGATACCGTGGCTGCCGACACGCCGCATTCTTTTGCTATATCTTTTATGGATACCATTTATCAATACTCCAGGTTATGTTCGTCTTCTTTGGAGAACAGATGGATGGTGTTTCCGTTATACGCCAGCTTTATGGTCTTTCCGCTGTAGTCTTCGCTGTTTCCTTCATTAGGTATGATAGCGATGACGTCTTCGCCGTCTATCTGGGTGTGAAGGTGGCTGGACGTTCCCATGAGTTCCTCAACGTCGACCACTGCTTCTATTCCTTCATTTCCGAGATACATATGATCGGGTCTTACACCAAAAAGTACATCCTGAGACCCGACGTTGTT
>JAFZSM010000127.1 GCA_017619385.1 Bacillota bacterium | reverse complement strand
CGTTAAAAATAATACAAGAATGCTGGCAGAAGGGGCTCTTTGCATCGCCCTGTCACTTGCTCTTTCATACTTCAAGATCCCAACGGGAATCTCTTTCGGAGGCTTCGGAGGGTCCATAGACCTGGTGATGATACCTCTCATCATATTCGCATACAGGTGGGGCCTTTTATGGGGCCTTCTTTCAGGCTTTGCTTTCGGAACATTGAAATATTTCCTGGCAGGCGGCGCTGCCGTCAACTGGGTATCCATGCTCCTGGACTACTCCGTAGCTTATGCCTTCGTGGGTCTCGCAGGCCTTTATAAAGGAACTAAAAAGAAAAATCTGCCCCTGGCTGCACTGGCAGGCTGCATAGGCAGATTCATTATCCATTTCATAAGCGGCGTGACCATTTATGCCGAATACATGCCCGAGGAATTCCTCGGCATGACCATGCCTTCGCCCTTTGTTTATTCCATACTTTACAACGGGACCTACATGCTTCCCAACACCGTGATAGCGATCCTTGTTTGCATATTGCTGATACCGGTTATAGACAAACTTCCGAAAAGCAGATAAGAAACAAAATAATAACGGGCAGCTTGGCTTTTGCCGAAGCTGCCCTTTTTTCTTATTCGACTCTTATACTCTTTATGACCTGAGGCTCAAAGGGTTTGTCCATCCAGTCCGTATCGACGCTTACGATAGCGTCTGCTGTTTCCATTCCCTCCGTCACTTTTCCGAATGCCGCATACTGACCGTCAAGGTGAGGAGCATCGGCTACCATGATGAAGAACTGAGATCCTGCCGAATTGGGATCCACTGCCCTTGCCATGGAAAGAACGCCTCTTGTGTGCTTGAGATCGTTTTTGAATCCGTTGGCTGAAAATTCTCCGAAAATGGAATATCCGGGGCCACCTGTGCCGTTGCCTTTGGGACATCCACCCTGGATCATGAATCCGGGGATCACTCTGTGGAAGGTCAGTCCGTCGTAAAAGCTGCTGTTGGCAAGCTTTTCGAAGTTTTCAGCGCTCTTGGGAGCGATGTCATCATAGAGTTCTCCGCGCATGACGGAACCGTCTTCCATTTCGATAACAAATTTTTTCATCGATAAAAATTCCTTTCTATTCTCAATATTTTTTCTTTGTCTTTGTATCTGCGCTCTTTTTTCTCGGAGCTATAAGGCAGCGGGACCTGTCGTAACCTATGAGATCTTTTCTTCCCGCTTTTAGAAGCGCTTCCTTTACAAGATCGTAGTTCTCCGGTTTTCTGTACTGTATGAGAGCCCTTTGCATAGACTTTTCCCGGGGGTTTGAAGGCACGTAGACCTTTTCCATGGTCCTGGGATCGACTCCCGTATAGTACATGCATGTTGATATGGTTGAAGGCGTCGGATAAAAGTCCTGGACCTGCTCCGGCATATATCCCATGTCTCGTACGCTTTCAGCGAGCTCTATGGCATCCGCAAGCCTGGACCCGGGATGAGATGATATGAGATAAGGAACGGCGTACTGCTCAAGACCGAGCTGCCTGTTCATATCGTCAAATCTCTTGCAGAACTCTTTGTATACGTTGCTTTCCGGCTTTCCCATAAGTTTGAGCACATTGTCTGACACGTGTTCGGGAGCAGTTCTAAGCTGGCCGCTCACGTGATACTTGCAAAGTTCTCTAAGGAAAGTGTCGTCCTTGTCCGCAAGGACGTAATCGAATCTGATGCCTGACCTTACGAAGACCTTCTTTACGCCGGGTATCTCCCGGAGCTTTCTTAGTAGCTTGACATAGTCGGTATGGGTCGCTTTAAGGTTTTTGCAGGGCCTGGGGAAAAGGCACTGCTTATCCGTGCATACGCCTCTTGTGAGCTGCTTGTCGCAGGCGGGCCTTCTGAAGTCTGCCGTAGGGCCGCCCACGTCGTGAATGTATCCTTTGAACTCCGGATCCTTGGTCATCTCGACTGCTTCTTTTATGATGGACTCGTGGCTTCTTGCCTGCACTATCCTTCCCTGGTGGAAGGTAAGAGCGCAGAAACTGCAGCCTCCGAAGCATCCCTGTTGCTGGTAAGGGAGAACTTGACTTCCTTTATGGCCGGGACTCCGCCCAAAGCTTCGTAGGACGGGTGGTAGGTGTTCATGTAAGGAAGATCGTAAACGTCATCCATTTCCTGCATGGTCAGGGGCCTTTGGGGAGGATTCTGCACCACATACCTGTGCTCTCCGTACTTTTCCACAAGCGGCTTTGCCGTCACGAAATCCGTATTTATATACTGGGTATAGAAGCTCCTGGCATAATTCAGTTTATCCTTGAGCAGTTCGTCAAAGTCCGGAAGCAGTATGGGATCGGGCACTGCATCTATCTCCCTTGCCTTGTATACGCTTCCCTTTATGAAGGTGATATCCTCTATCTTAAGGCCGCTGTCCAAAGCTTCGGCAGTTTCCACTACGCTCAGTTCTCCCATGCCGTAGAGGAGAAGATCGGCGCCTGAGTCAAGGAGTATGGACTTTCTGAGCTTATCGGACCAATAGTCGTAATGGGCAAGCCTTCTTAAGCTGGCTTCTATGCCTCCTATGATGACGGGGACGTCCTTGAATTTCCTCTTTATCAAATTACAGTAGACGATGGTGGCATAGTCCGGCCTTTTTCCCGCCTTTCCTCCCGGGGTGTAGGCGTCATCATGGCGTTTTCTTTTGTTCACCGTATAGTGGTTCACCATGGAATCCATGTTGCCGGCAGACACCAAAAATCCGAGCCTCGGGCGTCCGAAAAGAGCTATACTCTCTTCGTCGTGCCAGTCGGGCTGGGATATGATGGCGACTTTAAAGCCCCTTGATTCCAGGACTCTGCTTATGACGGCGGGACCGAAAGACGAATGATCGACGTAAGCGTCTCCTATGACGTATACGAAATCAGGCTCATCCCAGCCCCGTTTCTTCATGTCTTCAATTGTGACGGGCAGGAAATCCTTCAAATTTTTTTTAGACTCTCTTGTTCTTTCCCCAGAATACGTTATAAAGGTCCGGCTTCCATTCCGGCTTGATTCCTTTGACCGCTTCTTCTGCAGTGATCTCTTTATCGCCGTTGTCTATATCTATAAGGTGATATTTGTCGTTGCCAAGGCCTATCTCTTTCATGTAGCTGAGCTGCCTCAATCCGTGGCGTGACTCGACTCTTTCTATGAGGGCCTTTCCTCCTTCTTCGGGAAGGCTGTAAATGAGGTCCATACAGGCGTTGTCTACTGCAAGTATGTCAAGAGACGCCAGTATGCCTACGTCAGGTGTGACTACAGGCTCCGCGCCGGGGCCCTCGCAGTCGCAGGATACGGACATGTTCCTCATGGTGTTGATGTAGCAGATAGCCGGCGCGAAATGATCGACGACAGCCTTCGTGCTTTCGGTCATACGCTCCATGAATTCCTCTTCCGTGATGCCCCAGCGTCTTTCTTCGTTGATGCCGCTGTGGATCTCGCCTTTTCCTATACGTCCGTCTGCGCAGCCTATGCCTATGTTTTTGTTGCTTCCGCCGAAACCGCCCATGGTATGGCCTTTGAAATGGGTGAGCACCAGAAGGGAATCGTAATCGAGAAGGCCTTTGCCCATATGGACTTCATCGAACCATTTGCCTCCCTTCACGGGGAAGGCTTCGACGCCGAATTCATCGGTGATGTTGACAGGGCAAAAATCCCATCCGTTTATCTCCAATGTTTTTCTGTGTTCTTCCGTGGTATAACGGCTTCCCGGATAATAAGTGTTGGTCTCAACTATCTCGGCATCCGGAAGCCTCGTGCTGAGAAGCTCCTTTACCCAGGGCCTGGGGATGATGTTAGGTCCTTCTGCTTCGCCTGTGTGAAGTTTTACTGCAACTCTTCCCTTAAGTACAGAGCTGACTCTGTCATAGATCTTTTTAAGACCTTCTTCCGTGAGGTCTCTTGTAAAGAACACTATCGATTCTTCTCCTGTGCGTTCTTCATAGGGAACGTATCTGTTTCCTCCTGTTCCCGGGATCGCATCTTTCTGCATGGTTTTCCTCCTTCTTTTTGGATTATATATATTAACTTAACTGATGAACTTATTCTGCAAGTGATACGGGGACTTCTTTGCTCACTGTCATGGCGCAGGGAAAAACTCTGCACTCATAGGCTGCAACACTCACCCCTGCTTTTGCCGCTCTTCTCAAAGCTTCCCCGAAAGCCGGATGGGTCTCGTCATTGGGGCGTATATACTTCATACCTTCCATCTGGACTATGAAAATGAGGGAGGCATAATACCCGTCTTTTTTAGCCTTTATGAGCTCTTCTATATGCTTTACTCCCCTTTCAGTGGGAGCGTCGGGAAAAGACGCTATGCCGCCTTTTTCTAAAGTGCAGCCTTTTACTTCGGCAAAGCCCTTTCTTCCTTCATTGTCCTCAAAGTAAAAATCGAATCTTGAGTCACCGTATACGGTCTCCGGCCGGATATATGTCAGTTCTCCCGTTCCGGGGATCTTTATTGTTCCGACTGACAGAGCCTCGTATGCGGCTTTGTTCGGCGCCTGGGAATCCATATTGACAAGAAGCGTACCGTTTTCCCTTTCCTTCAGGACAGCAATAAGGGAATACCTGTATTTCCTTTTGCCCATGGAAAGGCTATGATCTTCGAGGTACACCGTGCATCCGGGCACCAGAAGTTCTTTGCATCTTCCCGTGTTCTTTACGTGAGCCGTATCTTCCTTTCCGTCCACCAGGACTTTTGCGACGAATCTGTTTGGTCTTGAAAGAAAGACGGCTGTTATTACGCTTTTGTATTCCATATCATTAAGTATTATACCAATTTTTCTCATTGATTACATATGTGAAGTGGACTATAATGGCGGAAATACCTAAGTTTAGGCATAAAAAAAGAAATGATCCTCTTTTCAGAGGTAAATATATGAAGGTTTCAATATGAGTGAACATACTATTACCCTTCTTTGCGCCAGAACAAATACCAAAGTGGGCCGCTGCATCAGATTCTTTTCGGTGGACGACGTGAATCACTGCGCCTTGTACTTCGACGGAGATCCTTCCGTCATGTACTCTTACAGAAGGGAGCATAGGCATAATATATTCTCAGGCAAATTCGGAACGGAATCGTTCATGGCCATGTCCAGGGGCAAGAAGATGCTTTACGACACAATAACTTTCCCCATCACTCAGGAAGAGTACGACGCCATTTTCAGGATATTCAAGGAAAACAAAGGGCGCAGATACAAGATCCTTGCCCTTCTTTTGTTCAAGTTCCATTATTATTACAAAGATGAAAAGAGCTTCGTATGCAGCACCTTTGCCGCCTATGTTCTGGAGCAGGTACTGGATCTTGAACATCCCTATTACACATATACTCCTGTGTCACTTAGAGACGAAATGAAAAGAAGGAATCCAAAAAATTCACGTCGTTTCTTCTGGACTAAAGACAATTCCTTCAGCTTAAGCTAAAAATCGCAAAAGAAAAATCCTTGGAATCATCGGATCTCAAGGGTTTTTTTGTCGGTCGGAGTGACCGGACTATTGACAGCAAATATATACGAAAACTATTATGATGATATAGTAAAAGATGTTGAAAAAATGATCAGAAAGGAGAAAACGAAATGATCACCAGGGATATGATAGTACCTCCGCCAAAAGGAACAGATCTGATATGCAGGCATATAGCGGGAACTTCTTTTGAAGACCTAAGCGAGGAAAACCTCGAACTATTCAAGCTCAGGCTCTTTGACATGATAGGATGTATTTTCGGAGGCGCCTGTGTAGAAGAAGATCAGTTTTTCGCTGACATATTCATGAAGTGGGGCGGTGCTCCGGAGGCTCCCCTTTTCGCGAGAAAAGGCCGCCTTCCGCTGAACAATGCAGTCATGATGAACTGCCTTCTGGCGCGCGCTAACGATTACGGAAGCATGCTTTATCATATCATGGGGGACAGGGTCGCATCGCATTACGGCGAGAGTCTCATACCCTTAGGGCTGACCCTTGCCGACGTCTTCGAGACCTCAGGAAAGGAATTCGTCACGAGCAACATAGTCGCAGAGGATGCTATAGGAAGGCTGCTTTACACCCTGCCTAAGCGTTTTCCCACCGATATGCTGCTGGGATCCTCTATCTGTACTGCGCTTGCCTCCCGTTACTACAAGCTGAGTCCGGAGCAGATCAAAGTTGCTCTCAGCTATGCGGCAACGAACACCTCAGATCCCGCAAACGCATATTATGATTATTGCCAGGAATTCAAGTACTGGAATGCAGAAAATGCGCGCATGGGCATCATGGCCTGCGAGATCGCGAACAGCGGCAGGTGGGACGGCATGGAAGATCCGTTCTTCGGAAATCTGGGACTCATCACCAACCAGGTCAAGCCCGCCGGAGAGCTGCCTGCTCTCTACGAAAAAGCATTCGAGGACCTTGGAGAGGTCTACTACACAGAATGCAGCTTTAAGCGCGGCCCGGGCGGTATTCCGACTACAGCGGCCAGCGAATGCGGTACGCTCCTCAATGAAAAACTCACAGACATATACGGAAAGGTCGATCCGGACGCCATCAGCCGGGTGCGAGTGCTCAGCTCTATCAAGCGTAAATACTATT
>JAFZSM010000126.1 GCA_017619385.1 Bacillota bacterium | reverse complement strand
TCTTCGGAGAGTCAGATGAGTATCAAAAGCTTTATAGGCCCCTTTTCGAGACCATGCTTGCAGCAAGGCAGCAGCTCAGCGAAGATGAGATATGCTCTGTCCTTTGCATCAGCCCAGAAGAGCTAAAGATGAGGCTTAGAAAACTCAGGTCCTATGTCTTTGAAATGAATCAGGGTGACGACGTAGTGCTGCAGCTCTTCCATAAGTCTTTCCTTGAATGGCTGTCTTCCGAAAGCGCAGGTATATACCGCGTTTCCATGGCAAACGGAAACAGGCTTTTCAGAGACTACATATTCAGGCTCATGGAAGAAGGTGCAGAGTTCACTCCCTACCTTGTGAGATTTTCTTTAGATCATTTCAGCATGGAAGAATGGGATGACATTGAGGAAATCGACAAGTCTTCTGTCCTTGACAGGATGCTGAAAGGCGCCGGCACCTACGGCTTCTTAGACCTTGAAAAGAAATACTTAAAAGTCTATGACGATGAGCTTGGCAGAGACTTTTGTTACTATATGCACCTTCTTGAGTACTACAAGAAGACTTCGGGAGTGCAGCTGAAGATTGCAGTGGACGAAGCCCTTGAATACATAAAAGAGCATGGAGGAGACGAACAGCAGTCCTTCGACCTGGTGAGCCAGGCAGCCTACGCATATTTCTATGCAGGTCAGGAAGAAAAGTCCTACGATCTCATACTGGCCGAAAGGGAAAAGCACTCAGATGACTTCTGGACCAAGGGCATCAACGATGCCAACTACTGGCACGTGGTTGCTCTTACCGCCCATGATCTTGATAACAACCTTGAGGTCGTAAAGGCGGCGGGCAACGACGTTAAAGATTACAAAAAGCAGAAGAGATATTACGATCTCTTCTGCTCCATGGTCAACCTCTTCGACGGATATATGGCTCTCGGGGACGTGCAAAGGGCTGATGAGATAGCAGAAGACGTCATGACCCGTATAGAGGACCGTTACTATATCCATGCAGACGATATAGTCAAGATATGTTATGCAAATCTACTTCAGACCGAAGGCCGCATCATGGAGTCTTTGGACTACTACGAATCAGGTCTTAAGATAGCTTCCCAGATACATGACTGGGACTATCTCTACGGCTCCATATGGAGAGAACTGGCAGTGGCAAGGTTCGGAGACAGATCCTGCTTTGCAGCTCTTGAAAAGTATAGAAAGAGGGCGGAGGAGAATAGCTACAGATACCTCATGTCACTTGCAGATTGTTTCACCATACTCAGTGCATACCTTTTGGGAGATATTGAAAAACTGGGAGATGACAAGATCTACAGCCGCTTGAAAGAGTATGCTTTCCCCGGACATCTTCTGCAGGCCTATTGCTGCAGAGTGCTGGCAGGCAAGGAAAAATTGGACCCTGAGTATCTACTCTCCCTTACAGAAAAGTGCGAAGGAGTCAAGGGCGAACCGACAGTAGTCCGGAGTGTACTTGACAAGTACGAAAAAGACTTAAGAGAAGCTCAAAAGTATGAACTTACTGAGTGGTGCAATAACTACGTAAGCAGCATCCTCTCATATAGAGAAGCATTCGAAGAGAATCTTGTCCAGGGTCTTCCGGAAGAGCCCATGCTCACTGCATCTGCCTGCGGCAGCTGCCAGTCAGTATGCTGCTATGACGGTGTTTACCTGACCAAGGAAGAGGAAAAGCTCATTACTGATTTCGTAAAGCAGAACAGAGAACACTTCAGCTTCCTGAAAGAGCCTTTCGTGGTCGACGGAGACTGGCCCGGGATGAGGAGCAAAAGAAAGACGGAGATGGTCGAAAGAGACGACTACGATGAGAGTTTCCCGTGCCACTTCACAAAGACAAGATGCGTCTTTGAACTTTCTGACGGCCAGTGCAGCCTGCAAAGGCTTGCAACGGATCTGCAGCTCCACCCCTGGCGCATCAAACCTGCCGCGTGCTGGCGCTTCCCTATCAGAGACCCAAAAGACGGCAGCATCGAGCCCCCTGTAACGAATAAGGACAAAGATCCCGACTACGTGGATGAAAACTATCCCGGATATGTATCCTTCCTCCCATGCGTCAAAAGTGATGAAGAAGGTATATCCTGGATAAGGAAGTATCGCAACGAGATCGAATACATGAGATATTTAGAAAAGAAAGGCAAATAGAAGCAGTCCGTGATGTGCTGATCCGTTTCGCATGCAAAGACATCGATGGAGAGATGCTCACAGACTTCATGGAAATGCAGGATAACCAGTGACCTGATCTGGCATAATTATCGGACGCAATTAAAAATATATGATTGAAATCAGACGTAAAATCGGACGCAAAAAATTGCGATTGATTTTGCGTCTGTTTTTGTTTGTGTTAAAATATCAATAAGGTGAGGTGCTATGAAAACAACTAAGCTAACAAAACATAAAGAGAATTCGGATATCAATGATTTTGATTTTGAAGAGCTTCCTGCTGGTAAACAGGAACTGGCTTTTGAACATCTAAAGCAAAAACTATCGAATGAAATCCATCTTGATACTTTTAATATCGATACACTGAAAGCTCTCGGGCTATATACAAGCGAACAAGGATTCAACAAAGCTGCCGAATTATTTGCAGATACTAATAGCTTTTGCGGAATAGATATCATAAGGTTTGGAGCTAATATTGTAGCTGCTAGTCTGTAATGACAAGAAATTGATTTCATTGCCTGTCACAGAACTGCCATATATAATGTCAACCAAGACAAAAAGAAAGGGGATCCCGAAGAGCCTCTTGTCTTGGCCGGCATCTGTCT
>JAFZSM010000125.1 GCA_017619385.1 Bacillota bacterium | reverse complement strand
GGCAGTTCGGAGATATAGATGAATGTTTCGTGGGCATGATGGCCGTAAAGAAGATGGGTGCGAACATTAAGCTCTACGATCCCAAAAACTGCTTCTTCCAAAGCGATATGAGGAGCAGAACGAGGACCATGAACTACGGGTATATAAACGTCAGAGAAAGGTTCCTCTGCCTCGATGACAGCCCTGCAAAAGCCCAGTGGATGGACGGGGTGTATTCCTGCGCCGACCACGTCGTCTCAGATTTTGCCCTGGATGTATATATAGATCTTCTGCTGAAGGTACAGGGAGCCGTAAAGGTCGAAAAAAGAGAAGATGCAGACCTGGTGCTGGTAATGGAAAAAACCGAAGGAGATAATGAGATAAGCCTCATTGATTCGGACTTTTTCCTGGGAGAAAACTAAAAGGTGAGAACTATGAAGAAAATATATTTTGCAGGGTCCATAAGGGGAGGCCGAGTTGACGCTTCCCTATACAAAAGGATCATAGACTATCTGAAAAAGTACGGAAAAGTTCTGACCGAACACGTGGGGGATATGTCCCTTCAGGAAAGCGGCAGCGACAGGGAGATCTACGATAAGGATATGTCCTGGCTCAAAGAGTCGGATATAGTCATAGCCGAATGCAGCTGCCCGTCTCTTGGAGTGGGTTACGAACTTGCCTGCGGAGAAAACTTAAGAAAGCCCTGCCATGTATTCTATGACAGGAGCAAGACCCATCTGTCAGCCATGCTGACGGGGGATCCGTATTTCAACATACATCCATATGAGAAAGAGGAAGATATATATATCGAACTTGACAGGATCTTTGCATGAAACCTGCAAAGGATCCCGGGTGAGAGTATTTTTGGTGTTGATAATATAAAATGAGGAGGAAAGATATGATTTCGTTCGAGAGCGACTATATAGCCGGCGCCCATCCCGAAGTTCTCAAAAGGCTCGTAGAGACAAATCTCGAGTCACTTTCCGGATACGGCTCAGATAAGTATACGGAAAGCGCTAAAGAAAGAATAAAAAGGGCCGTAGGTATAGAAGAGGCCCAAGTTGAATTTATAGCGGGCGGCACCCAGACCAATGCCGTGGTGATATCAACCATGCTGAAAGACTGGGAAGGCGTCATCGCAGCTGAGACAGGGCATATAAGCGTCCACGAGGCAGGAGCCATAGAATATACAGGACATGAAGTTTTGATGCTTCCTCAGACGGAAGGAAAGATAGAAGCGAAGGCCTTAAGAGGGTATTGCAAAGCTTTCTATGCCGACGACAGCCATGAGCATATGACCTTCCCCGGAATGGTCTACATATCCTACCCCACTGAGTACGGCACTCTATATTCAAAAAAGGAACTGACAGAGATCTACGACATATGCCGTGAATACGGCATGACCCTGTTCATCGACGGGGCAAGGCTGGGCTACGGGCTCATGAGCCCTGCAGCAGACCTGAGCCTCCATGAACTGGCATCCATTTGCGACGTCTTCTATATTGGCGGGACCAAGGTGGGAGCCCTCTGCGGAGAAGCTGTGGTGTTCACAAAGGGAAACAGGCCCGCCCATTTCCTTACTTCAGTCAAAAAAAGAGGAGCGCTCCTTGCTAAAGGAAGGCTGGTGGGAGTCCAGTTCGATGCCCTCTTTACAGACGATCTGTATTTCAGGATAGGAAAGTACGGCAACGACATGGCCGAAAGAGTCAAGGCTATGTGCGCTGCAAAAGGCCTCAGGATGCTCATGGATTCGCCCACAAACCAGCAGTTCCCCATCTTTGAAAACGGGCAGCTTGAAAAGCTCAAGGAAAAGATAGCATTCACAGTGTGGCAGAAGGTGGATGACACACATACAGCTGTAAGGTTTGCGACCAGCTGGTCTACTACGGAAGATGACCTGCAGGCCCTTGAAAACGCCCTGAGAGAAGTTTAGAGGAAAGGAGATGAAAATGTCAGAATATTTCGGAAAGGACGTTCCGAAACTGGGTTTCGGACTCATGAGGCTCCCGAGGAAAGGACTTGTCACCGACGTCGAACAGGTAAAGAAGATGGTCGATCTCTTTTTGGAAGCCGGCTTTACTTACTTCGATACAGCTTTCATATATCCGGGTTCTGAAGACGCCATAAGAAAGGCTTTGGTAGAGCGCTACCCAAGGGACAGCTTTACCCTGGCCACCAAGATGAACGCAGTCATTCCGGGTCAGACGGAAAGAATGGTAAAGAACCAGTTCAAGACGAGTCTTGAGAGGACAGGAGCAGGGTATTTCGACTACTACCTTCTCCATGCTCTCATGGCCGGCAATTACAAAAAATACGACAAGTTCCACGTATGGGATTTCGTAAAGGAGCAAAAGGAAAAAGGCCTTGTTAAGAACTTCGGTTTTTCTTTCCACGCAGGTCCTGAGCTTCTCGATAAACTCCTTACGGAGCATCCCGAGGTGGATTTTGTGCAGCTTCAGATAAACTATGCGGACTGGGAGAACCCCTCCGTGACGTCAAGGGCCAACTACGAGGTCGCAAGAGCTCATGGCAAATCCATAACGGTCATGGAACCTGTGAAGGGAGGAAAGCTTGCAGATCCTCCAAAGGAAGTAAAGAAGCTTTTCAAAGACTATCACCCCGATATGTCTTACGCTTCATGGGCCATAAGGTTCGTCGCATCCCTTGACGGAATCATAACCGTCCTTTCCGGTATGTCCAATGTGGAGCAGATGGAAGACAACCTTTCATACATGAAGAACTTCAAGCCCTTGAGCGAAGAGGAGCAAAAGATCATCCAGGAAGCCCAGAGGATCATAGGCCACTCCGCCACCATAGCATGCACAGCCTGCCATTATTGCACAGACGGATGTCCGCAGGAGATAAGGATCCCGGATATCTTCACGGCCATGAACAAGCAGATAGGAAACGGCCAGGCGGAGGAAGCCTTAGCGGAGTATCAAAGCGTAACAGCTAAAGGACACCTGGCATCGGACTGCATCGAGTGCGGCCAGTGCGAGGAAGCCTGTCCCCAGCACCTTCCCATAAGGGAAAATCTCAAAAAAGCGGCAAAGATGTTTGAATAATATATATAGATCATATTTCACGGAGGTATATAAATGTCAGAAAGCAAAATCAAAGAAGTATCCGTATACAAAAGCGGCTGCATCGTCAAAAGACAGGGAACGGTGCATCTTGAAAAGGGCAGCCAGACTGTAAAACTGCAGGGCCTGAAAGCGGCAGACGGTAACTTTATCTCAAGCGACAGCGTCAAGCTGGCCGTGGATGAGAGGGTCACAGGATCCAACATCCAGGTTGAGAGCCTGTCAGGAAGGGAAGTGGCAGACATAGTAAAGCCCATCACCGACAAGATCGCAGCAAAGAAAAAAGAACTGGACGTACTTCAGCTTCAGGAGGATATGTGGAAGACGAATTCCGACTTTACAAATAAGGAATCGGTTTCCATCGAATCCATGGTAAATTACATCGAATCTCTTGAGGAGAGGCTCACAGTTCTGAATGCGAAGAAAACAGCAGTGGAAGAAGAGCTGAAAGTATTGAGCAAAGACCTTGATGAGCACCAGAAAGATCTCAGTGAACCCTACGTAAAGGCTGACCTTTCCTGTGCGGAAGAGGGCGACTATGCTTATGAGATCTCTTATTACTGCAACGACGTGTACTGGATGCCTTTCTACGAAGTCCATACAGACGACGAAACAGAGAGTCTCGACATTCGCTTGAGGGCCAAGGTCAGACAGAACACGACTGAAGATTGGGAAGGCATAAAGCTTAGCCTTTACGCCATGGATCCGTCTCTTTCCGGGACCATACCGACCCTTTATCCTACGTACCTGAATTTCTTCGAGCCTGTGATGATGAACAGCGCCGGCATGAGACTAAAGTCAGCTGCAAAAGGCGCAGCCTACCAGGCGGAGGAATGCGCGGTGATGGATGACGCAGCGCCAATGATGATGATGGGCGCAGCTGCGGCGCCTGTCTTCAAGGAAGTGCAGACCCAAGGAGCATCTTTCAAGAGTAATGATTCGGTGCTTGAGTATGAGCTCGAGGGAACGTGGGATCTTCCCAAGGGAAAGGAGATCATCTGCGATCTTACGTCCCAGCAGGTGGAGTGCAGATATCACGATATATGCGTACCGAAACTCGATACAAAGGTCTATCTGGCAGCAGAAGTAAAGACCTCCGATATCGAAGAACTCATGGATACCGATGCATCCATCTACATCAAGGGGACATATATGGGTGACGCCTACCTCGATATAGATCTTTCAAAGGATACCTACGACATTTCTTTGGGAGTGGATGAAACAGTCAAGGTCACGAGGAAGCAGACTAAGAAATACTCTTCAAACGTCCTGCTCAAGAGCCAGAAGAAGACTGAACTGGTGTATGAGATCACTGCCACCAGCAAGAAGGACAGGAAGTGCGAACTTCTCCTTGAAGATCAGGTACCCGTTTCCAACGAAAAGACCATAGAAGTCTCTGTAGACAACGTTTCCGGCGCAGAGCACGATGCGGAGACAGGAAAGCTCAAATGGAACATAGAGCTCGACAAGATGGAAACAGTAAAAAAGACCCTGGCATACACCGTGGCATATCCCAAGGACAAAGTCATAAGGAATCTGTAATATACTTTGCGGAACAAAAAAGAAGCAGCGGCTCGTCCGCTGCTTCTTGGTTTTTTCAGTCAAAGAGCAATTTCAGCACTTCGTATTGTTCTTCAAAGCTTTTGCCGTTTACCGTCCATATGAGTATGGATTCGGCTATGAACTCAGACACGAAGGGGTCCGGTCTGCCGTTTTTTTCGCACATGGGCATTATGATCTGTGCTACCTGTTTTCTCATATGCCCGTGATAGGTAGAGTATGCCGATGAAAAGCTGGTCCCTGCGTCCTTATCGGAGAGCAGGTAATCGTGGTTTTCTATGAAAGACTCAAGGCTTTCGCAAACGAGGCGAAGCATCGCTTTTGGATCGTCTGTTTCGCTGGCCTTCATATTCTCTACGCATTTTTTCCAGTCCCCTGACATAAAGGACGCGATTAGCATGTCCTTGGAGGGGAAGTAGTTATATACGGTACCTGTGCCTACGTCGCAGCCTTTTGCTATGGACCTGATGGTAGTCTTTGCGTAGCCGTTTTCCTTTATTTGTTTTTTTGCTTCCTCAAGGAGTTTTTCCCTGAGATTTTCTATGATCTTGGGCATGTTATCAAAATATATATTTAGGATATGTTACATTTGTAAGTATATTGGCAACTCACAGAATTGACAAGCATTTTAGCGGATGCTATACTTTTTATGAACAGGTTCATATAAAGTATAGCATGTTTAATTAAGGAGCAAAAGAAAAAATGAGCAGCTTTGAGAATTTAAGAGTCGTTGATAATTTTTATCAGACCTCATTGTTTTTCCCCATGCCCACGGTGGTCATAAGCACCCTCTGCGAGGACGGAAGCACGTCCCTTGGCCCCTATTCTCTGATACAGCCCTATTATGTGGCGGGCAAAGACTTTTACGCCATGCTTCTTTCATGCAGGAACAATTCCAACACGGCACAGCACATACTCACTGACGGAAAATGCGCCATAAATTTCATTGACGACGATCCTAAGACTTTCAAGGAAGCAGTAAAGCTCAGCTGGCCCGGAGATACCCCTGCGGAAAAGATGAAGAATTGCAATTTCAGGCTTGAAAAGAGCCAGATCGAAGAGGAAACAGGCGAAAAGAGGCCCATGGTCATGACGGACGCCATACAGGTCATAGAGTGCAGCTGGGTGAGAGAGCTAGACCACGCAGAAAACGATCAGCCGGGACAGCTCAACGGATACAAGCCTCCTTATCATGATTTCAACGGCATCACTTCAGAGTTCGGCGCTCACTTCATTCTTAAAGTAGACAGGATACTCATGAAGAAAAAATACAGCGACGCCATAATAAACGGTGTCCGTTCTCAGGATTTCCCGCCTCTTCCCGTAGACTACGGATACAGGGACAGCAAGAATTTCTGGTTCCACCGCAAAAGACGGATGAGAGCGGAGCTCCTTCCCATGAGAAAGACGGAGCTTTCTTCCGTAAGGTATGCAGCCGACAGGATAGATGACAAGATAAGGTTCACGGACGACGCTTTGGAAAAACTCCTCAACGTGCCGAGGATATTCCTGCCCACAGCTCTTAAAGGCTGCGTGGACTGGGCAAGAGAAAACGGTGTTGAACTGATCACGGCAGAGCATATGGCCATAATCAACGACAAAAGATCAAAAGAAAAGAACAAATAAATACCTCTGAAAAAAAGACCGCGCGGATCTTTTTTGGCCGCACGGTCTTTTGCTGTCTTTCGGGATTTTAGTTTAGTTCTGCTTCAAGGGTGTCTATGACGTCCAGTATCTTCTTCCAGCTGATCTGCGCCTTTTCTTCTTCCATCTGCCTTAGATACTCGGCATTGTCCTCGTTTGTCCTGGCAAGGGTATAGGCGCGGTAGTACCTGCCGAAAGCTTCGTACTGTGATGCGTCTACAGCCAGTTCGTCGTCAGCGTATTTGTTCGATATTGCGCAGTTGTAGATCTGCTGATAACGGCCTTCATCGAAATAGTCGTTCAGGGTGCTGAGGCCGTAGCTTCTTGACCCGTAGAGCACGTCGCGCTTTACCTCGAGGAAGAGGCTGAGGCAATTGGCGAAAAGGACCAGCATCAGAATTATTATCGCAAACCTTGCGAATCCCACCCATCTATTCTTCTTCATAACTAAGCCTCTCATTCACCAGCAGCAACAGTCCGGAATAGTTCATATCGGCCAGGCCCTCAATGTCTTCATCGGTGAGCTTGAGGTAAGTCTTAAGATAATTTTCCACCTCGTCATTGAGCCTTTCGATGTGATAGAGGGTGCTTCTTTCATTATCTCTTTTCTTCAGCATGGTGTATTCCTGTTCGTAGTCGATCACGTTGCTGCATACCGTGACCAGCGGATCGTCGTAGGGTTCCCTGTTGTAGAGATATTCAGTCATGGCCTTTATTATGCGGTTGTAATATTCGGCCATATATGAGATCTTGTTGTATTCGCTGTAGTCCTTGTAGGGCAGGTTGAACTTGTCCATAAAGACGGACATCTCTATGTATTCGCCCTGATCCATTAGGCTGTCCAGCTGAGCCTTTATCTGCGTCTCGCTCATCTTGGATGCAATGATCTTTTCAGCGATCTCATAGGTCGTGAGATGCATCGCGAAAGCTAACAGATTGGCAAGGAGGAGCATGACCATGATGATGAGGAGTCCATAGCCTTTCTTGCTCTTCTTTACCTCTTCGGCAACTTCTTGTTTTGCGCTTTCCACGTCCTTGTCAAGCTCTGCGAGTTTTTTGAGATGCTCCTGAGCTTCGGGGTTCGGAGTGCCGCAGTGAGGACAGAAGGCGTCTTCCAGACGCAGAGGCGCGCCGCAGTTTTTACAGTTTACCATTGCCGTCCTCCTTTACATATTCCTTAAGATCCGACGAATTGATGTAGCCGTAGGAATCGGAGCACTTGTCGTAGATCGTCTCAAGTTCTTCATCTGTATATCCTCTGCTGTGGAGGGATGAGACCACTGCAGACCTCATCTCTTCGTACTCAGCTCTGTCCACATAGTTCATGCCGTTCCGGCCTGTTATGTATTCGGGGAAGTATAGGAAATAGAGCATGCGCTGGAGCTGATATTGATCGAAGCGGGTCTCGCTTTCTATGGTCTCGTACTCGCTCTTAAGACAATATGAGGGGTAGTGGGACCATCCTGATACAGCTCTCGTGTTTTCGTAGTAGAGAGTCTTTATGGCCTTGTAATCTCCCTTTTCGTAAGCTTCGTTCAGCTCGTCTATATGTTCATCCATCCATATGATCTCGTCGTAGGCTTTCTGGTCGTACTCCTTGTCATTGTAGTAGTTGACATTGGAGAAACGGGAGACGAGGAAAGCCAGGCCCGCTATGACCAGGACGAAGATAAGGGACCTGAAAAGGGAAGAGAGGATGATTCGGCTCACAGAGCGCTGGACGTCTTCCTTAAGACCCAAGATAGAGTCTATCATGGAGGATATCTTCGCTCTGAAGTCTTTGTACGCTCCTCTTTTGTTCATGGTGCCGCAATAGGGACAATAGGCCAATTCGTCGCTGAATGAGGCATCGCAGTTCTTGCATTTTACCGTTTTCATAAATTTACCTTAATGTATTTGATATGTGCCTTCATTATACACCATCGAGGGAAAAATATATATTCATAAGAATAATTGAGCACTTG
Source organism: Bacillota bacterium (assembly GCA_017619385.1). GTDB lineage: Bacteria > Bacillota > Clostridia > Peptostreptococcales > Anaerovoracaceae > RUG13409. Next base: position 16,644 of record JAFZSM010000125.1, on the reverse strand, counting down.
ATAATAATATGGTAAACTATTTAGTTGGAAATATACGTGTTTTTTGTGCGGCGCATACGCTGCATATGTACTTGTATAAACAGGAGGTAAACATGCTCAATATCAGCAAAGAAATGGAAAATACCAGACTGACTTTCAGCCTTGAAGGTAAACTCGATTCCGTGACGTCAAACGACCTCGAAAGCGAGATCATGAATTCTTTGGAAGGCGTGGAGGAACTGGTAGTCGATTGCGAAAAGCTCGAGTACGTATCTTCAGCCGGACTGAGAGTGCTGCTCGCAGCACTCAAGCTCATGAACAAGCAGGGAACCATGAAAGTGACCAACGTCTGCGACGAGATCATGAGCATTTTTGAGATGACAGGTTTTTCGGAGATCCTGACCATTGAGAACAACGCAAAAACACAAGCAAAGGAAACCAAAGAGGAAGAGTAAAAGTTGCCGATCAAAAGTATCAAAGAAATGTCCGCGCATGAGAGGAGAGTACATTCCCTTTCTGCGAGGATGTTCAGCACAATAGTCAAGAGTTGTATCATCCTGGGCCTGGTCATACTGATCATAGGTCTGGGACTTTACGGCCTTGTATTGTCGCAGCAGTATATTGACAGCGCTTTCGATCTTTCCTGTTCCGCCGCCAGTGCGACCGGCTACGGAGCTGATTCTGTGAGCCTTTCAAAAAGGGTCATGGAAAAGTACAGATCCTTAAGCGAAGAGCAGATACAAAGCATTGGCAGCAGCAGGTACAAGGCTTTGTTCGCTGAATTCGAAGTGGATCACGATTACGAAGCGCTTTCAGATATGCTATACAGCTTTCTCGAGCATAACGATGTGTACGACGTTTATCTGGCCATGTACGATGAAGAAGCCAGCAGGTTGGTGTACATAGTGGATCCCGATCCCAGTTTCCCGTATTATCCCGGCGAGTGGGAGAGCGTAAACAGGAAAGGAATGGAGAAGTTTCTTAACTGGGACGGTGAAGGCTTGCTCTACGATATAGAAAAGACTGACATTTACGGCTGGATCTGCACCACAGGGACTCCCATTAGAGACGAAAGCGGAAACATCTGCGCCTTTCTTCTTGTGGACCTGACCGTAAACGACGTTCTGCGGGGCATGGGCCCTTATGCTCTTCAGGTCTCCATAGCTATAGTCATCATAACGATCATCATGGCGGGTCTTCTGACCAGGAAGATGAACAAGACCGTGGTCAAGCCAATCAATGCCATAGCGGATGCCGCCGTGGAATACGTAAATGACAAGAGGAACGGTGTAAACGATGTAGACCGCTTCCAGACCCTCAATATACGCACCGGTGACGAGATCGAAAACTTAAGCCTTGTCATGGCCGATATGGAAAGAGATCTTACGGAGATCGAGTCGAACCTGACCGAAGTTACGGCTAAGAATGAGAAGATCAGCACGGAGCTGTCCCTTGCGGCGAAGATACAAGCGGAATTCATACCCCACGTTTTCCCGCCTTTCCCCGAAAGAACGGAATTCAGTCTATTTGCCACCATGACTCCTGCAAAGGAAGTGGGCGGAGACTTCTACGATTTCTTCATGATAGACGATGATCATCTCTGTATGCTCGTAGCCGACGTTTCCGGAAAGGGCATACCGGGCGCTCTCTTTATGATGGTATCAAAGATCATAATACAAAGCTGTGCCATGCTGGGTCAGACGGCGGCTGAAATACTCGCAAAGACCAATCAGGCTATCTGTTCAAACAATGAAGCTCAGATGTTCCTGACTGTCTGGGTGGGTATACTGGATCTGTGTACGGGAAAACTGACGGCTGCAAACGCAGGACATGAATACCCCATGATAAAGGCTCCGGACGGGGATTACGAGATGCTGAAAGACCGCCATGGCTTCGTCATAGGAGGCCTTGATGAATCCGTATACACGGAGTACGAACTGCAGCTGGATCCCGGTTCGAGAATATTCGTGTACACTGACGGACTGCCTGAGGCTACAGATGAAGAGGGCAGGATGTTCGGTCTTAACAGGATCCTCGACGTTCTCAACGAAGACCCGGGCGCCGATCCCGAAAAGGTGATCTCCAATATGAACGAAGCAGTTGACGGATTCGTAAAGAACGCTGAGCAGTTCGATGATCTCACCATGCTCAGTTTTGAGTACAAAGGATGCACACAAAATGGATAATGAAATAAAGATCGCACTTTCAGGAAGGATAGATTCCGGAAATGCCTCTTCCGTGGAAGAGAACATACAAAATGAGATAGGGGGAAACAAAAATGCGCCGGTGGTTCTCGACGCATCAGACCTTGCATATATCTCCAGCGCAGGCCTCAGGGTCATACTGCATATAAAGAAGACAAATCCGGATCTTAGTATAATCAACGTGAACTCCGAGGTGTACGACATCTTTGAGATGACGGGCTTTACGGATATGATGACCATAGACAAAGCCTACAGAGTCGTCAGCATCGAAGGCTGTGAAGAGATAGGAAGAGGCGCCAAGGGTACTGTATACCGAATCGACAAGGACAACGTGGTCAAAGTGTACAATGACGCAGACGCCCTCGAAGATATACAGCACGAAAGAGAAGTTGCGAAACTGGCTCTTGTGCTCGGGCTCCCGACAGCTATCTCTTACGATGTCGTAAGGGTGGGTGACAGCTACGGTTCGGTATTTGAACTGCTCAACGCGACTTCGTTTTCAAAGATCTTAGCCGAAGTGCCAGAGAAGATGGACTGGGTGGTCGACGAATACGTTAAACTTCTTAAACTCATCAACGGCACCTTGGTCCCCGAAGGAAAACTTCCGGACTCAAAGGAAAAGATCATGACCTGGGCGAATTACACCAAGGACTATCTCCCCGAAGAACTGGGAAAGAAACTGGTGGAGCTTTCAGAAGCCCTTCCCCACGACGACCATATGGTCCACGGAGACTACCATTCAAAGAACGTGCAGCTCCAGAATGATGAGATCCTTATCATAGACATGGATACCCTTGCCGTAGGACACCCCATTTACGATCTGGCGGCCATGTATAACGCATATGTGGGGTTTTCCGAATACGATAACAACGTCGTAAAGGAATTCCAGGGGTTCGACTATAAAACGTCTCTTGAGTTCTGGCACAAGACCCTTGCCGCATATCTTGGAACGGATGACGAGGCCAAGATCAAGGAAGTCGAAGACAAGGCAAGAGTACTCAGCTACTCAAGGCTCATAAGAAGATCCATCAGAAGAGGAGGCCTTGAAAACGAAAAGAGCAAGGCGGAGATAGAGCTTTGGGAAAAGGAACTCACGGAGCTCCTCAAGAAAGTAGACGACCTGTATTTCGATCCCCCCGCCTTTGAAGCGGAATCCGGAAACGAACTGGACATCGAGGCAGAAGAATCCAATCTCCACAAGGTCCTCGACTTTATAGACAAGCATCTGGATGCGGTGGACTGTCCTCCGAAGGTCAAGATGCAGATAGAAGTCGCCGTAGAGGAGATCTTCGTTAATATAGCAAGCTATGCCTATGCTCCTGACAAAGGCAGGGCTACGGTGAGGGTCGAGGTTTCTCCCGAGCCCATCACCGTGACTATCACTTTCATAGATCAGGGCATACCTTACGATCCTCTTGCCAAAGAGGATCCCGACGTCACGCTCAAGGCCGAAGACAGACCTGTGGGAGGCCTGGGCATCTTCATGGTGAAACAGACCATGGATGACGTGACCTATGAATACAAAGACGGAAAGAACATATTGAGGATAAAAAAGAGCATATAAATGGGTTCATATTTCAATCCTTTAGGATCAATAGATCTTCATATGCATACCACGGTCTCTGACGGCACTGATACTCCGGCAGAGATATATTCCCGCGTGCAGGAAGAGGGCATCGTCCTTTTTTCCATTACGGACCACGATGCCGTAAAGGGCTGCAGGGATATATTGTCCATGCAAAGGACAAGGTCAAACTCCCGTTTCATAACAGGCGTGGAGTTCTCTGCAAGAGACGAGATGGGGAAGTATCATATACTGGGCTACGGCTACGATCCGACAGGAGCGTCGGTCAATGCTCTTGTGAGCAAAGGCCATTCTTTGAGATTTTCAAAACTCAAAGGGAGGATATCCTTTCTCAAAGATGAATACGGATTCGAGTTTTCGGGAGAAGATATAGCTCAGATCTTTAAGCTGGACAATCCGGGAAAACCGCACCTTGGGAACCTGATGGTCAAATACGGCTACGCTCCATCCAAGGAAGTGGCCATAAGGGACTATATAGACAAGGCTGTACTCAAAAGCGAGCACATAGGGCCTGAAGAGACCATAAATGCCATACTGGGTTCCGGCGGCATCCCCGTACTTGCCCATCCTATTTACGGCAGCGGGGATCAGCTGATACTCGGTGATGAGATGGATGAAAGGCTCAGGCACCTTATGGACTTAGGTCTTAAGGGTGTTGAGGCTTTCTATTCGGGTTTTTCCATCAAACTCATACAGCAGATGCTCTCCTTTGCAGAAAAGTATGATCTATACGTAACGGCGGGAAGCGACTATCACGGAAAGAACAAACTTGTACAGCTCGGGGACACGGGCTTCGATCCGGAATTTGAAATACCAAAAGGAATGAGGGAGTTCATAAGACAGGTATTATGATAAGATTCGATACACTGGACAAAAAACCTAAGCTCTACGACCTTCTGATAGCAGCCATAGCCCTGATCGTCATTTACGCGGTACTGATATTCACCCTCGGCGAGGGATCTTCCGTGTATATCTGCTCGCTTCAGGCTGCATTTGCCGTATATATCCTTGTAAGGCTCATCATAGCCTTTTTCAGGCAGATCAGATACAATCCCTATTCATACAATGTGATATATTATTTCGGATTTGCTCTCTTTGACGTCTATGTGAGCATCGCTCACATCCTGGTCCTTGGACACATGATAAGGATGCCGGAACTATACACGGGACGTATGATAATCCACGTGCTGCTGGGTTCTGCAGAGACGTTCATGATACTCTCTTTTCCTTTGCTCTTCGTATTTGCAGTGTCCATGTGCATATCAAATATTTCGCTTCTTCGCCACGAAGGAAGGCGCTTCGTCAACGTTCTGGGAGTCATACTCTCGGTGCTGCTGGTGGGAGGCGCTCTCTTCATCTTTTTCTTCGACAGGTATGCATCGGGGAGCATGATCGAGGTGATGATACACGATATTTTCGCCAACTCTTTCTCGTCCATATATCTGTATTTTGAGTGTATGGTCCTGGGCGTTATCGTTGCCGACGCCATTGCCGCAAAATACGACCCGGAAAAAGACAAGGACTTCGTTATAATACTGGGCTGCAGCCTCATGAAGGACGGGACTCCCACGCCTCTTCTTCGCGGCAGAGTCGACAGGGCTGTAGAATTCTACAAAAAGCAAAAAGAAGAAACGGGCAAGGAACTGACATTTATAACTTCCGGAGGACAGGGCCCCGATGAAGTCATCTCAGAGAGCCTTTCCATGAAGAATTACCTTCTCTCCCTGGGCATACCCGAAGAGAGGATAATAGAGGAGGATAAGTCCGCCAACACCTTCGAGAACATGGAGTTCTCAAAGGAAAAGATCATGGCAATAGATCCGGATGCCAAGGTGGCATTTTCCACCACCAATTACCATGTGTTTCGAAGCGGCCTTTATGCCCGGCGCCACAAGATGAGAGCCCAGGGAATGGGCGCACCGACCAAATGGTATTTCTGGCCCAATGCAGCCGTCAGAGAATTCGTCGGACTCCTCACTGCACACAAACTGAAGCAGGCGGTGATACTTGGCAGCATGGTGGTGATCCACATAGTACTTACTTTAGTCTCATATCTGGTATTTCAAAGATGAAGATCAACATACTCGAAAAAAAGTGGTACCTTTACATGACGGAATTCTTTTCCGGGATGGCCCTGATGGCCGTAGAACTGGGAGCAAGCAGGCTGCTTGCTCCGTATTTCAGTTCCTCGCAGATAGTGTGGACCATCATCATTGGGACCATCATGATAGCCATGGCCATTGGAAACGTAATGGGAGGCAAGTGGTCAGACAGAGACCCGGATCCCGCAAAGCTCTTCAGGCGCATACTCATAGCCGCCGCCTGGATAGCTCTCATCCCGTTTCTTGGCAGATATATCATTCTGGGTATAATGGGGATAATCGTAGTCACCATAAACCACAACATGCTCATCTGGGCTGCTTTTTTAGCCTGCATGATCATCTTCGTATTCCCTCTCTTTCTCCTGGGTACCGTAACTCCTTCCCTCATACGCTTTACCATGTCTGACGTGGACGAGAGCGGAAGAGTAGCCGGCCGCCTCGGAGCGTGCAACACGATCGGCAGTATAATCGGGACATTCCTTCCCACCTTCATCACCATCCCCGCTGTGGGGACTTCCGTGACTTTCCTCATTTTTGCAGGAATACTGCTCATACTTGGCGCACTGTATTTCTTGTTCACCGGTGGGAAAAAGACCGCAGTCATAGTCTGTGCTGCCCTTTACCTTATTTCATGTATTTTCGGATACAATGTCAAATTCGCTTTCTGGATAGACGATCTCACCTACGAAGGGGAGTCTGTATACAATTACCTGCAGGTCAGCGAGACCAGCAAAGCCACGTATCTGTCTACCAACGTCATGATAGGCGTACAGTCCGTATACATGAAGGATGACACTCTGACGGGGATGTACTACGACTATGCCCTGGCAGCGCCGGTAATGACAGGAAAAGAAGATCCAAAAGTCCTGGTCCTTGGAATGGGAACGGGCACCTTCGCCCTTCAGAGCAGGAGGTATTTCCCCAAGGCGGATATCTCGGGCGTGGAGATAGACGAAAAGATAACCTGGCTTGCCCATGAGTACTTCAATCTGCCGGAGGACATTCCTGTCACGACTTACGACGGCAGAGCCTATCTCAATGCGGACCGTGAAAAGTACGATATCATCATGGTGGACGCATATCAGGATATAACGATACCTTTTCAGATGAGCTCCGTGGAGTTTTTTACCTTAGTAAAAGAACACCTGAATGAAGGCGGAGTCATGATAGTCAATATGAACATGCACGGAGAGGAAGGAGACGACGATACGGCTCTTTATCTCATGGATACCATAGCAAGCATATTCCCTTATGCGTCGGTGGTAGACGTTCCCTATACGACCAACAGAGAGCTCTTTGCCTCGGTGGATAAGAGGCCTGAGGACATGCTGGCGGAAAACAAGGATTCGGTCAAAGCCTCTGAGCTTCTGCGGATGATGAACAAGGTCTATGCGGGGCTTAAGCCCGTATCGGCCGGGGATCATATCTGGACGGATGACAAAGCTCCCGTTGAGCTCATAGGCATGAAGACCATAGATATCCTCATACAGGACGAAGCGTCATATTACAAGGATCTTTATGAAAAAGACGGCCTAAAGGGCCTCATAAACGACATAATAGGATGAAAAAAAGATGCTTTTTAAAGCATCTTTTAGTTTGAAGGGATGTAGTATCCTGTTATGCTGTCGAGAACTATCCTGAGTTTTTCTTCTTTGCTTTTTTGATACCACATGTAAATGAAGCGATTTGAGTAAAAGTCGTTGACTCTGACGAATTTATAGTTTTTCAGCGTCGGGTCTACTTTCGGGTCGAAGAGAGAATTGACTTCTCTGAGTTCCGGAAGGGGTATCTTGTTTCTGAAATTGGTGTAAGAGTATTCGTCCAGTGTGAATTTGATGTTGAAAGACACTCCGGATGCCATTTCGATGTTTGAAAGCCATTCGCGCAGCGACAGTCTGTTCATCTGTATGCAAAGAGGCATATCCTTTATTTCTGTGTATGTGATACGTGATCTGTTGTAAAGTTCATGACCTTCGGGAACAAACAGCCCGAGGGTTTCTTTGTATACGACCATCCTGCTGACGTCTGAGGCGTTGAGGACACCTGATGCGAAGGCCTGTTTTATGTAGTAATCATCGCACACCACAGCGTCGGCTATGCCTTTCAGGAGAAGTTCAGGCATTTCCTTTCCGTCGTGGTGGATCAAAGAGACCCTTTCAAAGCATTCGTCCGGTATCCTGGATAGTACGAATGTAGCGGAAGGGTGATTCGAGGATATGGTGATGAGGGATGTGTTTTTAACAGCGTTGAGGGCTTCTGTAGACAGCTCGTCTATCTTGCTGGCGTACTTATACAGTATTTCTCCGCTGGCTGTGAGTATGATGCCTTTTTTGTTCCTTATGAAGAGGGTCGTGCCCAGTTCTTCCTCCAGGCTTTGTATAGAGTGGCTCAGCGCCGAAGGTGTCACATAAAGAACGCTGGCTGCCTTGGACATGGAGCGCTGCTTTACGATGGTGAGAAATTTTATCAGTTGATCTGTGTTCATATCGCTTTTTTAAGTTATTTGTATCCTTTATTTTATCATCCATAATTGTATCTCATTGTTGAATATTTCTCAAGTTGATGCTGAAAATTCTTCGTTTGAATTCAAAATTAAGATATTATACAATACGCATGTCAAATATCATAAAAAAAATAGTCCAATTTAGTGTTATGTACAAAATTTGACCTGGGAATAAATCATCAGTCAATATACTTGAATTAAATTCAACTTTAGAGTGAAAACTATATGATTTTATTAACATAGTCTATCCTGTATCATATACACATGTAATAGTCAAAAAAGCAAAGCCAGTAACTTTGCAAAACGTTTAGGAGGAAAAGAATGGCTAAGATTGATGAATTAGAAGTAGCAGTACAGAACGGCAAATCCAAAATTGCAGCACAGCTCGCACAGGAAGCTCTTGATGAAGGATCAAAAGCAAGCGATATCCTTGATGCAATGGTAAGAGCAATGGGCGTTGTCGGAGATAAGTTCTCCGCAGGCGAGATTTTCGTTCCTGAAATGCTCGTAGCAGCAAAGGCAATGAAAAAAGGTATGGTAGTTATCGATCCGTATCTCAAGGGAGCAGACGCACAGAGCCTTGGAAAATGCATTATCGGAACGGTAAAGGGCGACCTTCACGATATCGGTAAGAACCTCGTTTCCACAATGATCGGTGCAGCAGGATTCGATATGATCGACCTCGGAGTTGACGTTCCTATCGAAAAGTTCCAGGAAGCCATCGATGCTAACCCGGATGTTAAGGTAGTTGCACTTTCCGCACTTCTTACAACAACAATGCAGTCCATGGCTGACACAGCAGAAGCACTCAAGCCGTACAGAGAAAAGTATGGATTCAAGATGATGGTTGGCGGGGCCCCCATCACTCAGGCATTTGCTGATGAGATCGGTGCAGACGGATATTCCGTAGACGCAGGTGCAGCAGCAGTTCTTGCTAAGGATCTTGCAACAGCATAGGAAAAACATTTTGCATATGAAGCCTCATGGCTTCATATGCATTTTTTTTGTTGGTAGTTTTCGACACCTTTTGTAAATTTATATAATTCAATGGCTATCATTTTGTAGTGATAGTGTCGGATTATTGTGTTATAATGTTATATAGTTTTTGCTATATGTGAGATAACTCAGTAGCAAACATTATTTTTCACGGATATAAAGCCAAGGGCTTTATTCATAAATATCTTTGATTAAAATATAATCATAAGGAGGACAATCACTTGATCATTATTGGTGAAAAAATCAACGGATCTATTCCTTCAGTGAAAAAGGCAATAGAAGAAAAGGATGAGGAGCACATCAAGAAGCTCGCTAAAGCTCAGTCTGAAGCAGGAGCTACATATATCGATGTTTGCGCATCTGTTGAAGATGAAATCGAAGTTGAAACTATGAAATGGCTTATCGATCTCGTACAGTCTGTGACCGATACCCCCATTGCCATCGACAGCCCCAACGCAAGAACATGCGTAGAATGCATGCAGTATTGCAACAAGCCCGGTCTTATCAACTCTGTTTCAGGAGAGGGCGACAAGATGGAAGTAGTATTCCCGGTTATAGCGGATACAAAGTGGGAAGTAGTTGCACTTCTTAACGGCGATACGGGAATCCCCAAGACAGCAGAAGACAGACTCGAAGTTTTCCATCAGATCATGGCAAAGGCAAAGGAATACAACATCGCTCCTAACAGGATCCACATCGATCCGCTGGTAGAGATGCTTTGCACATCTGAAGATGGAATCTCCATGGTGGAAGAAGTAATGTCTACCATCAAGGAAGAGTATCCTACGATCCACATCACAGGCGCTGTTTCCAACATCAGCTTCAACCTGCCTATGCGTAAGCTCGTAAACCAGGCATTCGTAGTTCTTTCTATGAAGGCCGGCATGGACAGTGCAGTTCTTGATCCGCTCAACAAGAATATGCTGGGTATGATCTATGCAACAGAAGCATGCCTCGGTTTGGATGATTACTGCATGGAGTATATCACTGCTTACAGAGAAGGTTTGTTCGACTGATCCCGAAAGGACAGTTTAACTATTATACTATAATTCCTTTCACTAAGAAAAAGAGGCGCAGATTCATATCTGCGCCTCTTTTACTTAAGGGAGTTAGTTTTAGCTATTTGTAAGAGCTCTTTTTTGTGTTAATATATCTATATATATATTACAGAATATAGCAGATATCAGTGAGGTGATCGAATGCTTAGAGATGAGATAATAAAAGCAATAGAAGAATCGGGTTTTGATGAATACAGGGAGATATCCTCCTCAGACCTTATTTTTGATGAAGCCGTGTTCAGCAGCTGCGCGGAAAATAAATGCGGCAACTATGGCAGAAACTATTCCTGCCCGCCTCTTTCCGGAGATATGGAGGAAAATAAGGCAAGGTTCCTGAAATTCGAACACGGTATCATAATCAACAAGATCGTGGATTACGGTGAGTTTTATGAGAACTATGCAACGGCAGGTAAAGAAGTCGAGAAAGCTCTCGATCATCTGAGAAAGCTTCTTGATGACAAGCCCGTGCTGGTTGCAGGAGCAGGCGGCTGCAGGATGTGCAAAGAGTGTGCAGCCATCACCGGAGAACCCTGCAGATTCCCGGATAAAAGGAGATATTCCATGGAAGGAAGCGGCATGGATATAGTCAAAATGTCCATGAAGTTCAACATGACCTACAATGCAGGGAACAACCGCCTCGGTTTCTTTATGATAGTGATGTATTAGTCCCTCGGGATTTATATTCAGGCAGGTGATCAGATGTTTGAAGAATTATATGCTCCGCTACCCGATCCCAAGTCTTATCTGAAGCGTATAGGGCTTGAAGGAGCGGAAATAAAAACCGATAAAGAGAGTCTTGACAGAGTATTGAAAGCCCATCTCCGCCATATACCTTTTGATGATCTGGATGTTTGGGCCAAGGGCGTCTGCCCCAGTCTTGCTGTTGAGGATCTGTATAACAAAGTTGTCGTGAACGGACGCGGCGGCTATTGCTTTGAACTCAACAGTCTGTTCAAAGCCTTTCTGTTGTCCCTGGGCTTCGATGCGTATACGGTCATATGTCATCTTTGTCACGACCCCAGTTATATAGCGGTTCCTGCCCATTGCGGTGTCATAGTCAAAATAGGGGATATGAAGTATTTCACAGACGTCGGTTACGGAGGGAAAGTCCCCGATGAGGCTGTCGCCCTGGACGGCGCCGTCCACGGCGGTTACAGATCCGGCACTGACGGCTACTATACCTACGTGGAAGAGATGATAGGAAATGAGGGGAAAAGGGTATTCCTGTTTAAAGATCTTCCTGCGCTCCCGGTGGAACTTGTACCTTTGAATTTCAATGTATCACAGAATGCAGGTTCGAGATTCCGCACCCAGCCCTTGCTCAATCTGAGGTATTCAGACGGCAATGTATTGGTCACCGGCAGATCGTTCAAACTGGTCAGGGGTGATGAAAGGATCGAAAGGGAACTGAAGGATATGGAAGAACTGAAGGAAGTTGCAAAGGAATATTTCGGGGTAGGCCCTGAAAACGCATCTTTCAGAGAACTTGATCAATAATATTAAATAGTTTCAAAACAAAAAACAGCGAAGGATCAAGAAGACCTTCGCTGTTTTTGAATTTTCGATATGGATCAATAGCGTTCGACTTCGATATCAAGCATATGGGAAAGTATCTCAAGCTCTTCTGCGTGGTCTCCGTATATGATTATGAAATGGGGCTCCCAGCCTCTCTCTACGGCAGTGTGGATCAGTTCTTCTGCGTTGTTCTCTGTTTTAACGACTAAGGACGTTCCCAGGAACTGCTGGGGCATATCCCGAGCTTCGCCTTTTGCTATGAAGCTGCGGAAAGTGCCGTCATCCTCTCTTCCTATGCGGTAGATAGTTACGTCATCCGATGCTTTGCATCCGAACTCCAGAGTGGGCCCGATCTTCCTGTTGCAGTGTACGCCTGCACAGGCCCTGCCGTCTCTTGCGAGGGAGCATGCTGCAGTACCGCAGTGCCAGAAATATATGAGGTTATTATCTTCATCGAGAGATACGGGGTCGCCGAAGAATACAGGACTGTTTGAAAGCTGCATGCCTATGTACATGGAAAGGGCGCCGTAAGCGTCTGCTTCGCAAGAGCACGCCACTCCTTCATCATTCAGCATGCCAAGGACTGCGCACACCGGGGTCCCGTAGGATGTGAAAAAGTCGGGCCAGCATCTCGATGCCAATGCTCCTATGCCGTTTTGCTTCACATATTCATCATAGGCCTTGTACAGCCTTGCAAAGTCTAAAACGTTGTTTTCGGGAAGCGCGTCCAGTCCTTTTATGGAGTTCTTTGCTTTCAAGAGATAAGCGAGACATTCATCGTTTGTAAACGATCTTGCCTGATCGATGAGTTCTCTTGCTTCTATGGATTCAACTCTGACGCCGAACTGGTAGAGCATGTCGCTGTCAAGAGCTCTGCCGAATCCGAATCCCTGGGGCGTATGTCCGATTTGAGCGATCTTAAGTTCGTTTAAGCCCTTCTTTAAGGCTGCGGCTTTTATTGCGGCAGAGAGCCTGTTTTTGACCTTCTCCTCGCCTGCAGAGCCGTAGACGTACTCGAAAGTTTTTCCGAACTGCCTCATGATATTGGCAGCTGAAAATGCGCCTGTCAGAGAGTTGAGTCTGAGCCTTCCTCCGTCTATCACCGGTTCCCTAACGGTCCAAAGGATAAGCTGAGTGTGAGGGAATCTTCTGAGTACTTCTTCCATGTAAGCGCTGTTTGCAAAGGTCACATCCTGGAATATGATAAGGTCAGGATCCTTATCCTCCAGGAAGCTGCTCATAAGGTCTATGCTCAGGAGCATTTCATCCGGACAAAGGATGCCGGGGCACAGCTCCTTAAGAACTTTTACAGATCTTTCAAATTCGGCGCCGGCACTTTCAAGATGAAAGGTCGGAACACCGACCGGTACGTATATTGCCTGAAAATCTTTCATTGCTTACCTCATTTCGCATCTCTTACGACTTTGATGCTCGCGGAGAAATCTTCTTTGCCAAGACCCATTTCCATGGCCTTGTCATAGACTCTTGCGGCATTTTCTTCTCCCGGCATGGGGAAGTTCATTTTCTTAGCCATGTCGAGACAAATATGGACGTCTTTATGTTCGTTTTCGATGGAGAAAGCCGTTGTGAAATCTTCCTTTGCGATGGTCTCTTTTTTTGAATCGAGATACCAGTTGCCCGCTCCTCCGTAGGAAATGGCTTTGGCAAAGGTGAGTATATCTATTCCGTATTTTGAGGCGAGGGAAGAAGTCTCGTTGACTCCGTTCTGGATCTGTGATACCAGTGCGTTATGGCATATCTTCATCACAAGACCCTTGCCGTTATCTCCCATGCGGATGATGTTTTTCCCCATATATGAGAGCACCGGACAGGCTTTTTCGAAGTCCTCTTCACTTCCTCCTACATATATGCCCAGCTCTCCCGCTATGGCGGCAGGCTTGCTCTTGACTACCGGAGCATCTATGAAGTGTCCGCCCTTTGTTTTGACCATATCGGCTATTTCAACGGATACGGACGGGTCTATGGTGGACATGTCTATGCACAGCTTGCTGCCGTCCACTTCACCCAGGACTTCTTTGTATACAGACATGGAATGTTCGCTTTTGGGCACCATGGTGATGAAGATGTCTGCATTTCTCATCACTTCCGAAGCATCTTTGCAGGGGATGCCGCCGAGGGCGGTAAGTTTGTCTGTTTTTTCTTTAACTACGTCGTAGACGAATACTTTTTCGTTGTGTTTTTTAATTATGTTCTCGCACATGGACTCTCCCATGATGCCGAGTCCTACAAATCCTATCTTCATATCTTTATTCCGTAACCGTGTTGTCCCAGCAATCCTGGAATGTTTTGAGTCCCTGGTCTGTGTAGGGGTGCTTTATGGCATCCTTGAATACATCAAGACCTGCTGTTACTATATCGCAGCCTGCTACTGCGCAGTCGCCGATCTGTTTCGGAGTTCTGATGGCTGCAGCGATTATCTGGGTCTTTCCGTAGTATCCGTAGTTTCTGTAAATATCGACTATATCCTGGATATATTTCTTGCAGTCTTCTCCGTTGGTCTCTTTCCACCCGATGAAGGGACTTACAAAGAGGCAGCCTGCCTTTGCGGGAAGTATGGCCTGGGCCGGGGAGAAAACAAGGGTCAGGTTGGTCCTGATGCCTTCCTTTTCAAGTATCCTCGCCGCCTTGAGCCCTCCGTAGACGGACGGGATCTTTATGACGAAGCAGGGGGATACTTTGCTTATTTCTCTTGCCATTTTGAGCATGTCTTCTGCTTCCATGAAGTGGGGGTTGATCTCCACGGATACGGGGAAATCGTTGTAGTCCTTGAATCCCTGCTCCTGTGTCCACTTCGCTATGTCCTCTATAGCTGTGCGGAAAGGCTTACCCGAGTTCATTATATGTTTAGGATTTGTCGTTACACCGTCGATGCCGAGGTACTCGTAAGCTTCCTTTATCTCGTCCATCTTTGCGCTGTCTAAAAAGTATTTCATTTTGATTCTCCTTTATTTTTAAGCCCGGAAGCATTCTTCGCATTCCAGAGTTTGTCGTATTTGATGCCGGTGACTGCCTCACATACCTTGATCTCTTCTTCGGTGATCTGAGATCCGTCTTCTCCTCTTCTTCTTGCCGTCTCTTTCCTCACTATATCAAATTCTTTCTTAGTTACGGGGAACTTGATGGTGAAGAGCAGGGTGAGGGCGAGAAGGACTATCTGTGCGAACACGTAGACGTATGCGATGCCTTTTTGCGTTGCTGCAGCCTGGCGCAGTCCCTGGACTGCAATGTTCTCATCATAGCCTACCATGGTAAGGAGCACTCCGATGAGCGCTGCAGAAAGTCCTGCGGAGATCTTTCTTGCAAAGGTCGCCATGCCGGAACAGATGCCCGGGCGGTTCACGGTGGTGATTAGTTCATCCACATCGGCAAGATCCGCAAGTATGGCATATATGGTCGTAGATGTGGCCGCCATTGCAAGGCCGATGACGAAAGAGAGGGCCAGTATCACATAGAAGGGCGCTCCTTCGTAGGAGAAAAAGAGCATTGCCAGTGTGGCTGCCATCCTTATGGGTGTTCCCAGGAGTATGGGGAACTTCTTGGATGTTTTTGCCATGATGGGTCCGAAGATCACCATGCCTATGAGCTGGGCTATGAGGAGCACTCCCATGAGTATGGTGAAGTTTCCTCCTCCGTAGGCGTTGAGCACGTCGTCGACATAATAGACGGCAAGCCCAGTGATGAAGTCCGCTGCACATTGTCCGAAGATGAATATGGCTATGAAGAGCCTGAAAGAGCGGCTCCTGAATACTGTGAAGGACTGGGTGAAAGTTTCGCCTATGGAGACCTTCTGGGCGGGCTTGTGGTTTTCCCAGGTCCCGAAAAATGTGATGAGTATGGTCACAAGGAATATGACGGCGAAGATGAGAGCCACTGTCAGGTACTGGCTTGCGCTTGTGTTGTCCTTGATCATGACCGTTGGGATGAGACCTGCTATGATGGCTCCCAGAGCCGAAAAGATCATCCTTGTGGAGGAGAACTTAGCTCTTACGGTATAGTCATCGACCATATCCGGGAGCAGGGCATTGTAGGGAACCATGACGATGGTGAATCCCGTGGAGAAGAGCATGTACATCAGCATGTAGAATATGAACTGCGCTGTGACGGAACCTCCTGCTTTGAATGGTATCCACATGACCACAAAGGTGAGGGCGGATATGATGGATCCCACCAGTATCCAGAACCTTTTAGGCCCGAATTTGGAAGATGTGCGATCTGCGATATTGCCCATGATGGGGTCGGTGATCGCGTCCCATACCTTTCCCACCAGGGGGATGATGCCTGCCAGCGCCGGGGGCATCCCGAGAGCCTTAGTAAGGAACACGGTGTAGAAAGTGCTGATGACTACGAATGCGCCGCCTCCGTAGATATCGCAGGCACCGTAGCTCATCCTTGAAGATGCTTTGCTTTCTCTTGAAGCTTGGTCTTTCATCTGAACCTCCTTGAAATATGTAAATGTTTATATATCAACAGAATTCAATATCCTGTCTTTGACCGGGGATGAGGCTCTTACGAACACTGGCGGATATCCTATAGGCGCGTCGATCTCGTAGCTGCCGCCAGGATAGAGGGTCTTGGTGAATACGTGTATCCATTCATCTTCCGGCAGGTATACGGATCTTTTTGTACTGCCTTTTTCGACTACGGGAGCCACCAGTATATCTCTTCCAAGGAGATATTCGTC
>JAFZSM010000124.1 GCA_017619385.1 Bacillota bacterium | reverse complement strand
TTGCAGACCAGGCAAGGACCATAAGGATCCCCGTACATATGGTAGAGACCATAAACAAGCAGATAAGAGTCACAAGACAGCTACTTCAGGAGCTTGGAAGAGATCCGTCTCCTGAAGAGATCGCAGCCGAGATGGATATACCAGTGGAAAAGGTCAGAGAGATATCCAAGATCGCTCAGGAACCCGTTTCCATGGAAACACCCATAGGCGAAGAGGAAGATTCCCATCTTGGTGATTTTATTCCCGATGACGACAGCCCGTCTCCCGCAGATGCGGCAGCATTTTCCATGCTGAAAGACCAGCTCAACGAAGTGCTGGCAACGCTGACCGAAAGAGAGCAGGAAGTATTGAGGCTCAGATTCGGACTTGACGACGGAAGGCAGAGAACTCTCGAAGAAGTGGGACAGCAGTTCAACGTCACAAGAGAAAGAATACGTCAGATCGAAGCAAAGGCTTTAAGAAAACTCCGTCATCCGAACAGGAGCAAGAGGTTAAAGGACTATCTTGAGGATTAAACTCAGTGAAAGGATGCAGACTATATCAGACATGGTCATCCCGGGGGAGGCTGCGGCCGACGTAGGGACTGACCATGGATATATCCCTGCTTATCTTTTGACAAAGGAGATCTGTCCAAGGGTCATTCTCACTGATATCGCTGATGGACCGCTGCAAAGGGCTGAAGATCTCTTTGAAAGAAATGATATCGCAGCAGAATTCAGATTGGGCGCCGGTATAGAAGTCTTAGAGCCGGGAGAAGTGTCCACCGTGATCATTGCCGGAATGGGCGGCGAGACAATAATGGACATTCTTGGCAAGGACCTTAAGAAATCTCACAGTTACAAGCGATTGATACTGCAGCCGAGGACCTTCATAGGAGAGCTCAGAGTCTGGCTGAGCGAAAACGGTTTCAGATTCACCGATTATGCTCTTTGCCGCGAGAGAAAACTCATAAACGAGGTCATGGCAGTAGAGACTGGAGACAGCGGAGAGCCTGAGAATATACTGTTTTCGAGATTTCTTTTGGACAAAGGAGATCCTCTCCTTTGTGAATACCTTGACAGAATGATAGCAATAAAAGAAAACGTCATAAAGCAGCTTGGGAATTCAAAGGAAGAAAACGGCGAGCTGATCGAGCGTTTCAAGAAAGAAAAAGAATATTTAGAAAGTATCAAAAAGTAGATAACATGAGCAGTCGAGACGGTCGCCGGCGGTCCCTGAAAAGACCGCGGGAGGAAAGTCCGGGCTCCGCAGGGCAAGGATGCCGGCTAACGGCCGGTCGGGGTGACCCGAAGGAAAGTGCAACAGAAAAGAACCGCCCGTCAAAGGGCAAGGGTGAAAAGGCAGGGTAAGAGCCTACCGGTAGGCTGGTAACAGTCTGCGTCAGTGTAAACCCCATCCGGAGCAAGACCAAGGAAGAGTGGCAGTTTCGAAAGAACAACGCCAGAAAGGGGGCTGCCCGTCCCTTCTCGAGAGGTAGGTCGCTTGAGCCTGTCAGTAATGGCAGGTCTAGAAAGATGATCGTTTAATACAGAACCCGGCTTATTGGCTGCTCATGATCTTATTTATATATGAAAGTAATAACATTCAACGTAAACGGAATACGGGCCTGTCTTCAAAAAGGTCTCATCGATTTCATTAAAGAAGAGGATGCAGATCTTGTTTGCATACAGGAAACCAAAGCTCAGCCGGAACAGGTAGACCTTTCAAAAGATCTTCCCGAATACATGCAATATTGGAGCAGCGCGGAAAGGAAAGGTTACAGCGGGACTCTGATATTGTCCAAGTATGTTCCAAAAGCTGTAGACTACGGAGGCCTTGATAACGAAGGAAGGACAGTGTGTCTAGAGTTCGATGAGTTTTACATAATAAATAATTATGTTCCCAATGCCCAGGACGGCCTTGCCAGGATAGACTACAGGCTCGAATGGGAAGGAAAGAGGAAAGAATATCTCAAAGAACTGGATAAAAAGAAACCGGTCATAATGTGCGGCGATCTGAACGTAGCTCACAACGAGATAGATCTCAAGAATCCCGATACCAACCACAACAATGCAGGCTTTTCCGACCAGGAGAGAAACGCATTCACAGAACTTCTTTCGGAAGGATTCTCAGATGCGTACAGAAAACTCTACCCTGATAAAGTAGAATATTCCTGGTGGTCATACCGTATGAAGGCAAGGGAAAGGAACGTCGGATGGAGGATAGACTATTTCGTCGTATCCGACAGGCTCATGGAACAGGTCAAAGACGTTGTGATCAGAAACGACGTCTTCGGATCCGATCATTGTCCTGTAATACTTGATATTTCAATCAAAATATAGTAAATTTAATATTTGGAAATCTAATATTTACATCAATAAAGGTCAGTTTTTTGCATAAGATGCAATCATAATAGAAGGGAGAATACCAATGGGTAGACATAATACCATTGCAGGCAGAAAGGCTGCTCAGGACAGCAAAAGAGCAGCAAGTTTTACTAAATACGCAAGAGCGATCATGATCGCAGCAAAGTCGGGCGGAGATCCCGATTACAATCCGTCCTTAAGGACAGCTATTGAGAAAGCAAAACAGGCAGGACTTCCCAACGACAACATCAACCGCGCCATCAAAAAGGGTACCGGAGAACTTGAAGGCGAACAGCTCGAAGAACTCAGATTCGAAGGATACGGTGCAGGCGGAGTTGCAGTTATTGTAGAAGCTCTTACCGATAACAGAAACAGGACCACATCCAGTGTCAGCCACGCATTCGACAAGTTCGGCGGAAACCTTGGCACACCCGGATGCGTATCATACATGTTCGACAGAAAGGGTATCTTCGTATTTGATAAGGAAGAATCCGAAGTTACCGAAGACCAGCTCATGGACGTGGCACTCGAAGCAGGCGCTGATGATATCCAGGAGTATGATGACAGCTTTGAAGTACTTTGCGATCCTTCTGTGTTCGACGATGTAGCACAGGCGATCAGAGATGCAGGTCTTGAAACAGTCGAAGCAGAAATCACAATGGTGCCTTCCATAGAAGCTACACCTGACGAATCTCACATCAAGTCTCTTCAGAAGATGCTTGATGCTCTCGAAGAAGACGACGACGTTCAGAAGGTATATACAAACAGCACGATAGATCTCTACGAATAAGGATCAATGGATAAAGTATTAGTAGTTATAGACGGTAACAGCCTCATCAACAGGGGCTATTATGCGATACAAAGACCTATGATCACTAAAGAAGGCATATATACTCAGGGTATATATGCCTTTTTGAGTATGCTCACAAAGATCAGAAACGATTACAAGCCTACTCATATGCTCGTGGCCTTTGACAGAAAAGCTCCGACTTTCAGACATCTGGAATACGGAGAATACAAAGCAGGCAGAAAAGGCATGCCCATGGAACTTGCCATGGAGATGCCCATACTCAAAGATATCCTTGATGCAATGGGCATAGCAAGGTTCGAGATAGACGGTTTCGAAGCAGATGACATCATAGGGACCGCCACGAAGATGGCTGAAGAAGAGGGCATGAAGTCATATGTTGTCACAGGTGACAGAGATGCACTTCAACTTGCAACGGATCTCACGTCGGTCATAATCAACAAAAAAGGAATGACTGAATTCAAGCTTTACGATGATGCCGCCATGATAGAAGAATACGGCTTCGACCATGAGCAGTTCATCGACTACAAAGCTTTAAGAGGCGATACGTCAGACAATATACCCGGTATACCGGGGGTGGGCGAAAAGACCGCAACAGCACTCATAAAGCAGTTCGGAAATCTTGAAAACCTAATAGCCAACGTGGATCAGGTAAGCAATCAAAAACTCCGCGATAAGATCGAAGACGGAGCGATGTCAGCCATGATGAGCAAGAGGCTTGCTACCATAGTCAGAAACGTTCCCATGGAAATGGAAGTGTCCGATATGGAGATAAAGCCTCAGGATACGGATAAACTCATCGACATCTATACAAAACTTGAGTTCAAGACCTATCTTTCAAAGCTCCTTAAGGACGGTAATACTGCCGAAAGAAATGCAGAACAAAAGGACGGCAAGGATATTTTCAATTCTTATGAATATCCTGAAATAAAGGTCATTAAAAGCGAAAAGGAGGCTGCGAAACTCTTTGCCGGCAATGAAGAAGTGTTCGTCCTTTTCAAAAGCAACAACGACCATAAAGACATACCAAGGCTCGGCAGTTTCTATATGCTTTCAGTAGGCATTTTCTATGCATTTGAATCTGACGACCTGTCCAAACTGATAACAGAGTCATTGAGCGGAAAGGAACTTAAGCTCAGCGGATACGGTTTGGGGGAACTTTTCTATTTTCTCATATCAAGAAAAGCTGACGTCAGCAAACTTAAGGCAAAATTCGATTCATCCATAGCTGCCTACATACTTTCGCCTTCGTCCAAGGAAAGATCACTTGACGAACTTCTTTTGGAATATTTCCACATGGCCCTTGAACCGGAAGAAAAACAGCTGGATATATTCGGCCTATCATCACAGCCTGATGAAAAGGATTATTCTGATGAATTGAAAAGGATCTGCGGTCTTTATGAACTTAGCCTTATTCAGGCAAAAGAAATATCAGATAACCAGCTTGAGAGGGTCTTTTTCGACATTGAGATGCCCCTTGTAAAAGTGCTGGCTTCCATGGAATCGGACGGTTTCAGAATAGATCCTTCGGCACTTTCCGAATACGGAAAGATGCTCAAAGAACACATAAAAGTGCTGGAGAACGAGATCATCGAAATGGCAGGGCATGAGTTCAATATCAACTCGCCCAAACAGCTTGGCACCGTGCTGTTCGATGAAATGAAACTACCTTCAGGGAAAAAGACTTCCAAAGGCTATTCCACCAGCGCTGAAGTATTGGAGAAACTGGCCCCGGACTATCCCATAGTTGCGAAGATCCTTGAATACAGATCTTATGCCAAACTTAACAGCACTTACGTGGAAGGTCTGCTTCCCCTTGTTGCAAAAGACGGAAAAATACATCCTCATGTCCAGCAGACAGTTACGGCAACGGGAAGGATATCCTGCACGGAGCCAAACCTTC
>JAFZSM010000123.1 GCA_017619385.1 Bacillota bacterium | reverse complement strand
ACGAAGAAGATCTTCGACGAACACATGGCAAACGTCGCAAAAGGCGCAAAGATGGGCGTTCGCATCGCCTGCGGTTCAGACGCAGGTGCATACAGGGTCCCCCATGTAAAAGGCGCCTGCGATGAGATGGAATACCTCAAAGCGGCCATAGGTGAAAACGCTTTGGAAATAGTGACGGAGGGCAACGATGGAATCTTTAAGAACTTTGTATAAGGTGGGGCTGGGACCGTCCAGTTCCCATACCTTCGGACCCAAAGCCGCAGCGGAGCTCGTAAAGAGCAGATATCCTGAAGCAGACCATTTCACGGTCATACTGTACGGATCTCTGGCGCTGACCGGAACCGGCCACGGCACGGGAAAGTCTATAAGGAGCGTCCTTGACAACGTGCAGATAATCCCTGATGACCAGAACACCCCCGTTCCCCATCCCAATACTATGGATTTCATTGCCTTAAAAGAAGGTGTGGAACTTGGCTCCATGAGGATCATGAGCATAGGAGGCGGCGCCATAGAGGTGGATGGAGAGACTCTGCCCAAGGAAAGGGACGTCTATCACGAGAAAAACTTCGATGAGATACTATATCGCTGTTCCCACGACGGTATATCCATACCGGAATATGTGAGGGAATGCGAGGGTGATGAGATCTTCGACTATTTAAGATACATATGGAGGGCTATGGCAGACTGCGTTGAGGCAGGCCTTGAGCATACGGGCATGCTGCCCGGGCCTTTGGGCATCACGAGAAAAGCCAAGATGCTCTCTGAAATGCACGTGGAAGGGGAGACCCCGGACGTGACCCAGGACAGGGTCATCTCCTCATACGCCTTTGCGGTGGCGGAGGAGAATGCCTGCGAAGGAACAGTGGTCACAGCGCCTACCTGCGGAGCCGCAGGAGTCATCCCTGCAGTCCTTTACTACATGCATCACGAGATGGGCTTCAGCGAAGACGCCATAGTGGACGCACTGGCAACAGCAGGCGTCATAGGAAATGTCATCAGGACCAACGCTTCCATTTCGGGAGCGGAAGCAGGCTGCCAGGCAGAGATAGGATCTGCCTGCAGCATGGCATCGGCTGCAGTGGCTCAGGTCAACGGTTTCAATCTGCATCAGATAGAATACGCGGCGGAAGTCGCCATGGAACATTCTCTCGGCCTTACCTGCGACCCGGTCCAGGGACTGGTACAGATACCATGTATAGAGAGGTGCGCAGTGGCGGCCATGAGGGCCATGAACTGCGTTTCCATAGCCAGGTTCCTGGCAGATACCAGGAAAATATCATTTGACAATGTGGTCGATACCATGTACCGTACAGGGAAAGATATTTCGCCCCTTTATCGCGAGACGTCGGAAGGCGGTCTCGCCAGGCTATATGAGTAACATGCAATAATAGCGGGACTATGCAGGGATCACTCTGAAAAGCAATATGGAGGGGCAAGCAAGACTTTCTGCAAAGACTTGTGCGCAAAATGGGCGGCAGCCCAATTGAGCGCATACAAGTCTCAGATAAGGCTTGCGTGAAGCCCCGGAATCTGCTTTGAACGGGTGACCCTGTATAGTTCCGCCCAGATAATACAAGGAGATATATAATGGACATCGTAGAAAGGTTTTTGAAATACGTCAGCTTCGAGACCACTTCCGACGAGCACAGCGAAAGCTGCCCCTCGTCTCCCAAGGAACTGGAACTCGCAAAATATATAGCAGAAGAACTTAAAGGCCTTGGCCTTGCCGATGCAAGGATGGACGAGAACGGCTATGTATATGCATCTCTTCCCGCCAGCGAAGGTTGCGAAGGAAAAGACGTCATAGGCCTCATCGCCCACATGGACACATCCCCCGATGCGCCGGGCAAAGACATAAAGACAAGGCAGTTCAGATACGAAGGCGGAGACATCATCTTAAGCGATACAATGTCCATATCCGCAGAAGAATACGACCTTGAATATTTCAAAGGTCAGGAACTCATAGTTACAGACGGAACAACGCTTCTAGGAGCAGACGACAAGGCAGGCGCTGCGGAGATAGTATCTGCAGTGGAATATCTCCTTGCTCATCCGGAAGTAAAGCACGGGAAGATACTGGTCGCTTTCACGCCTGATGAAGAGATAGGAAGGGGCACGGACAGATTCGATCTTGAGCATTTCCCTGCAAAGTTCGCATATACTCTGGACGGGGGACGCCTTGACAGCATAGAGTATGAGTGCTTCAATGCGGCTTCCTGCAAGGTGACGGTAAACGGCCTCAATATCCATCCCGGAGCAGCCAAGAACAAGATGAAGAACTCCATTCTCATGGCCAATGAATTCTTAAACATGCTGCCGCCGGCTGAGACTCCTGCTCACACCGAAGGCTATGAAGGCTTTTACCACGTTGCCGAAATGTGCGGAGACGAGACTCAGACCACCATATCCATGATCATCAGAGATCACGACAGGGCGAAGTTCGAGGCCAGAAAGAATTACGTCCTTCATGCGGCATCATATCTCAATGAAAAGTACGGCAAGGATACCGTAGTCGTAAGCTTAAGGGACTCATATTACAACATGAGAGAAAAGCTTGAGCCTTGCATGTACATTGTCGACAGAGCCATCGCGGCTTTCAATGAGCTCGGTATAGACATAAAGCCCACTCCCATAAGGGGAGGTACGGACGGCGCCCAGCTTTCATTCAAGGGCCTTCCCTGTCCCAATCTTCCCACAGGCGGGGAGAACTACCACAGCGTAAAAGAATTCGTATCCGTAGATGCGATGAGACTTATGATAAAGGCGATAGTAAAGATCGTCACCATGGATTGACAAGATGCGCAAGAATACCGTTCCGGAAGAAGAGCTGGCAAAGCTTTCCCGCTCCGAACTTTTAAAACTCATAAACGAAGACAACGTCTCCCTCTTGAAGAGCATAGGGGCAGATGAGCTTTATGATGAGATGAAAAAGTCCGGTGCGCTGAGCCGTTTTCTGGTCAGGATCGCTTACAAAAAAGGAGATAAGGAAGGGACAAGGAGAAGGACTTCAAGAAATCTTAAGTTCATAGCGCCTTCCAACATATTAAGGCCTTACGTACAGAGCGATAAGTGCATAGTCATAGGCTTTAACCATCCGTCTCTTGGAGAGATCTTAAGGCTCATTTACAATGGATTCGACTGCTATGAGGGGAGAGACTTCCTGTTCCCCGTTAATATACCCTGGTACGAGACTCTGGTGCCTGTCATTCCTTTGCTGGAGGCAACGGGCGTAAAGATAACTCCCATCATCACTCCCAGCACCGAAGCAAAATTAAATAAGATGTTTCAGGGGAATGAAGAAAAACTGGCCCGTATCCAGCAGTTCAAGATCGCTTTTGAGAGGATATACATGAAGACTGCAAAGGAGTGCGCAGATGAGAACGGCATCATAGTCGTTGCTCCTTCCGCCACCAGACAGGCCGAAGTCTTTGCAGACGAGATAGCAAGAAGAGGTGAGGGCCACATACATCCAACCATGACCCTTCTTGCCCACAGGATATGCAATAAAGAAGACTCTGAGGTCACTTTCCAGCCGGTCACCATATTCGAGCCGGTGTGGAACGACAGGAAGTTCAATTTCTTTAAGAACTACGAGATCTACCCCTGTCAGCCTTTCACAGGAAAAGAAGTCTACGAGCTAAGCTCAGGGCACAGCAGGGATTTTGACTATCAGTTCCTCAAAAGAATAGACGAGCTCTATTCCCAAAGATACGGCAGCGTCTTTTCGCAGAAGACAGACGTCGAAGAAGAAATATAGCAAAAAAAGATCCGGGCCTTTCGGTCCGGATCTTTTTTTCATAACTTATGGTTCATTTTCCTTATTTATTTTTGTCCCAGAAATCTCTGGTGAAAAGTATGGCTATGGTGAACATCTCAAGTCTTCCTGCAATCATGTAAACGGAGAGAAGATACTTGATGAAGTCGCTGTAGAATCCGAAGTTCTCCGTAGGCCCTATGAGACCGAATCCCGGGCCTATGTTTGAAAGGCAGGTGACTACGGATGTGAATGACGTTATATTATCAACTCCTGTAAGGGATATGATGAAGGTACCAAGTATGCAAAGAAGTGCATAAAGACCTATGTGGGCTACTATGCCGTTGAGGGTATCTTCGCTCACTGCCTTTCCTCCGACCTTGACCGCTGTTACGGTCCTTGGGCTTAAGCGCTTTTTGACGTTGCGCCTTATGAGCTTTACAAGGACTATGACTCTTATGACCTTAAGTCCTCCTGCAGTGGAGCCTCCGCAGCCTCCTATGAGCATGAGTATGAGCACCGGAAGTTTACAGGCCTCCGGCCACACTTCATAGTCCGTTATAGCGTATCCCGTCGACGATATGATGGATCCGACGGTAAACGACGACATCCTGAGGCTTTCACCGAAGCCGCTGTAGGTGTGGCTCACGGTGAGCATCACGGTGATGAAGACCATGGAAACTCCCACTATGGCCATGTATCCCTTGAATTCGGGATCCTTGAATGCTCCCAGGCTCTTGCCTGAGACTGCCGAATAGTAGAGGTTGAAGTTGACTCCCGCCAGTATCATGAAGACTGTGATTATTATCTCCGCAGGCAGGTTCTGAAAATGCCCTATGGACGTATTGTACGTGGAGAATCCGCCTGTTCCCAAAGTTCCGAAAGCGTGGGTCGATGCATCGAAAAAGTCAAGGCCGCAAAGACCCAGGAGTATCATTTCGATGAGAGTCATGGCGCCGTACACTATGTACAGGCCCTTGGCTCCGCTGTTTATGGTGAATGAGATCTTGTCCATGGTCGGACCCGTGGTCTCGGCTCTCATTATTTTCTGTCCGCCTATGCCCAGCATGGGAAGGAGGGCAATGGTCAGGACCAGAACTCCCATTCCGCCCAGCCAGTGGGTGAAGCTTCTCCAGTAGAGTATGCCTCTTGGGAGACTCTCTATCTCGGAAAGTATTGAAGATCCCGTTGTCGTGAATCCCGATACGGTCTCAAAGAAAGCGTCTGCAAGCCTTGGGATGGCTCCCGAGATTATGAAGGGAAGGCAGCCTATGAGGGACATGACGAACCAGGTCGCCGCCACGATGAAGAATCCGTCCCTCATCCGAAGGACCGAGTTGTCCTGCTTTGGTAGTATCTTTACCCCCAGCAGTCCCAAAGCAATGGTAGGAGCTGCGCAGATGCCGAAGCACTTGGCCACGTCGTACTCTCCGTAAAAGAGGGAAACCACCAAGGGCAGAAGCATGGACAGTCCGACTACGGTCATGACTGCGCACAATATTTTAATTATGGCTTTTTTGTTGATTATCATTACAAAATACTCTTCTGTCCTTTTGTCAGCAGTGATTCCAGTTCTCCGCCCGCAGAGAGCAAGGAGAGTATGACGACTTTGTCGCCTGCTGCGATCTGTGTGTTGCCGTTGGGGATTATGATGCTCTTTCCCCGCCTTACCGCAAGTATGATGATGCCTTCGGGTATGTCGAGGTCCGCCAGGGATCTCTTGGTAAGAGGCATGGAACCTTCGGCCTGTATCTCTCTGAATTCGGCCTGTCCGTGTATGACCTTGCTGAAGAGAACTATGCCGCTTCTTCTTATGGATGCGAGGACGTCGTTGGCTATTATCTCCTGAGGATTGATGATGGCTGAAGTTCCGAGGTTCTTTATTACCGGGATGAAGGTCTGCCTTGAGACCTTTGCTATGACGCTTCCCACTCCGTACTGGCGTACAAGGAGAGAGAGGAGAAGGTTCTCCTCATCGAATCCCGTAAGGGCTACGAAGGCATCCATGGAATCAAGGCCTTCCTCTTTGAGGACTTCGATATCCGAAGCGTCCCCGTTGAGCACCATGCTGCTTCCCAACTCTGCCGCAAGCTCCTGGCATCTTTCGTAGTCGATCTCGATGATCTTTACGGATATGCCTTTTTGCTCGAGCATTTTCGCAAGGAAGAATGCGCTCTTTCCGCCGCCTGCTATCATGACTCTTTTGGGAAGCTCTTCGACTTTCTTCTCGCTGAGCTTTCCGTTCAGAGTGTAAATGTCTTTTTCAAGGCCAACCACATAGAGGGT